>JBLNAZ010000210.1:0-6823 GCA_050259615.1 Syntrophomonadaceae bacterium
TCCCATTATTAACGCGTGCGAGGCAGATACTTAGTGAAGCAAAAAAAAGGATTGCATGAAAGGCTTTCATAGTTATTATCCACTTCAAATTCAAAAGGAGGCTAAATTTATAAAAAGATCTTTCCCCGTAAATGTCTTTCAAACACAGCAGCAGCAGCAGTAATTACGACAGAGACTAAAATCATAAAAAGACCTATAGCAACACCGCCGGCAATGTCTTCCTTGCCTCTCTGGACTATAAAGAAATAAGCTTCTGCCCCCAAAAGAAAACCAACAAGAAGCATCCCGCAGTATTTTATAGTCCGCAGAGCTTTCACAGAACGTGCTGAAAATATTTCATTCCGTCCTATGAATCCCAACAGCTTGAATGCCTGATAGAGCGCCGCGAAAAAGGAAATGGATGCAATGTAGGCATAAGCCAGGAAAGGATCGTTAAAGTATATTTGAAAGAGTGTAGCGTGCGCGTTTCTGCCTTCAAGGTGAGGTTCCCAAAGCATGAGACCAAGAGCGCCGATGCCAATGAGAACAATCACTGTCTGAAGAAATATAGCTGAACTTCTTTTCATATATGGTTTTTATTAAATGTTTATATTTACATATTAATTTCGTTGTACCTGTTCAAAACTTCATCCGTGCGAATTTAGTGAAATTTTGAATTATTATAAAGCAGTCCTTCTTTATCTTTGCCGGGTAATTTTCAATAAATTTATGGACAGGATCATCTGAGGCTGTCATAATTCTTGAATAACTGTGAATTCAGGATCGGAAATAATTGCGGCAGAAATGCCGGCAAATTCGGAAGGTAAAGGATTTTTGAACTTAAAATCCGGGTCAGAAGGACTTTAATTAGGGACAAAGGACAAGTAAGCTTTTGGCTCCTGAAGATTCCTATTTAAGCAGTAAAAGTTTCTTTGAAGCCATGAATTCACCGGCTTCAATTTTATAAATATAAAGCCCGCTGGGAAGCAGGGAACCATCGAACTGAACCGAATAAGTACCGGCGGGTTTGAATTCATTTACAATAGTTGAAAGCTCATTGCCCAATATATCAAAAACTTTTAACCTTACGTTCCTGCCTGCAGCGATTGCATAAGTGATATTTGTTACAGGATTAAACGGATTAGGATAATTCTGAAACAGGGAAAAATTTTCGGGAATTGCTGTGCCGTTGTCTGATACGCCTGTTACAGTCGAAAAATTTATATAGTTGATATTTGCCATCTCTGCAGTAGAGCTGAGCCTGAGAATTTTCTGCCCCGCTGCAAGCTGAATATTTCTTTTTAAGACTGTCTGCCAGTTCTGCCAGCCGCCTGTTTCAGGAACAAGAAATGAGGCAAGCGTCTTGCCCTCACTTGTCAGTGTAAGCATGGAATTAGTAAGCTGTGAGGCTACTCTGAACTCAATATTGTATACGGCTGATTGTTTTATTTTTGCTGTATACTCAACCCATTCTCCGGTCTGAAAGTCAACGATCGAATAGCCTCCGCCCGCATCTGTGCATGTATCAATATCAACTCCATCCTGGCGGAACATATTGAACTTATTTCCGGAGCTCAGATCATGATATGATGTGTTCTCATCACCTGCGTCATAGCACTCGGCTTCAATTTTCCCGGGAATATCATATGGCTTTCCGCTGAAAGGGCCGCGGACCCTGGTAACACTGATACTGATTGAATCTGAGCTGACGGATAATCCGCCGTTGTCTGTTGCAGCTGCTCTTAAAGAATAATTCCCTGCAGGTACATTATTCCAAGTGAAGGAGAATGGGTAAGAAGTGCTCTCACCCAGTTTTGTCCTGCTGTTAAAAAATTCCACCTTGCTTATTGTGCCGTCTTCATCTGCTGTATTTGCAAGAATATAAACATTTGCCGGTTCCGGAAATATGGAAAAAGCCGCCGGTGTAACGATGCCTACAGCCGGAGCTTTATTTATTAAAATGAATTTCAAATAATTTATGCTGAAGTCACCTGAGTCCATAACAATGCGCAGTTTCTTAACTCCCTTTGCCAGCAGTGGAATATTAACGCCTACAGTCTGCCAGTTCTGATTCCCTCCGGTATTGGGAACACTTATAGCCCCGGAAACATTCGTGCTGTCAATCTCTATATGAAAACTATTTCCCGGTAATGCCGAGGCAACTCTCAGCTGAAGAGAATAAATTCCAGATGAATCAATGCTGATCGTGTAACCCAGCCATTCGCCGGCTTTAATGTCAGTTATATCATAGCCTCCCTCGCTGCACGGTTCAATATCTGCACCGGTATCAGTGCGGTATTGCCCTTTTGAGTTTATAGTATCGGAATCATGATAAGAAGTGCCTTCCCCGCATCTGTCAAAATTTTCTGTTTCTATTATTCCCGGAATTGAATAAGGTTTTTCGCCAAATACGCAGAGGTCTTTCCAGCCGGGCATCCGGTCGCGGTTTAATACATTTGGAGCACTATACAAAGCATTAATTGCAGCAGTGGTATTTTCTTTAAAGGCCAGTTCAGACCAGGCCATAAAAAATACATACCGGGGCTGCGATAAAAGCTGGTCTGAAGTCGGCAGTTTTGCGCATTCACCGATTGCAACGGGTTTATCTCCCGCTATTGACAATGCATAATTATACCAGCTCTGGCTGTATCCGTCGGAATAAACATCAAATCCCAGTATATCCCAGTAACCCTCTCCGGGATTATAATCTGCCCATGTCCGGTCGATATCCTGCATATCCCAAACCCAGATGAGGTTATCCAGGCCCTTTGTTTTAGTAAGATAATCATGTGTTATCTGATATAACCTGGCCGTCCCATTCGGACCCGGGCGCCCGCCCCACCAGAAGACCTTCTGATTCATTTCATGCAAAGGACGGAATAAAAGCTCGACACCTTTGTCCTTAAGGTACTGCAGATAAGGCACAATTATATCAAGCCGTTTAATCCAGTTGTTATAAAGAGTGCCGCCTGGAGTAACAAGATCATTCCACTGGGTGTCAGTCAAGAGCTGGTTAATCACGCCGGGATCCCAGCCGCAGGGTTCTTCCTGAGTAGGAGGGCAGGTATGAAACATAAGCTGGACAATTGCGCCATTATTCCACTGCTTCTCAGCCTCATAAGTCATTGTCCATCTGCTTGAAGGAGTAATGTATTCCCTTTCGAATAAAAAGTCACAGCTCCAGAGTCCGGGCCATTTGCCGGTAGTATCATGCACCTGGTTGTAAAATTTTGAAGGAGAGGAATTCGGCTCACGGTTATGCTCACCGGAAACTGTATATTTACCCGATATGCTTTTAAGATATTCCAATACTTTGAAAGACTTTGTCTGTGAAGACGCGTTTGATGCAAAAAGTGCCAGTAAAATAAAAATAGTAAGCTTATTTCTCACGTCATTTGACCTTATAGTTAAAAATGAATGCACTAAATTCTGTCCGTAAAAACCAGGATTGCCTTGCCTGAACGAGCAGAAATAATATTATCCAGATACAAACATAACAAACCAGATGCCACAGGTGCTTATTACCAAAATGAGTGAGAAAATCAAAATTTGCAGCAAAAAAGCAGAAAGATTTTTATCAAAATTATAAAAAAGTTATAGAATAGATAAAATTACATTCCCTTTTTCCTTCACAAATGTCACTGCATTTCCATGCGTTTCCCATTCCAGGTTAATTTGGGTTTATAATAGATATATGTACAATAGTGTACAATATGGATGCCCTTCTAAAACTATTTTGCCATTGGCTCTACCAGCGTTCATTATGTGTAAGTTTTCCCAATTTCCGGATACAATTGTTTTCCCGTACTGTGAGAAAATGAGTTCCAGGGGTATTCTTGCAGAATTTCTGCGCCAGAAGGGGAATTTTAATGAGCCTGCTATAAAATTATCTGCTAAAGATTTCGGTAAAATACTCGAAAATAAAATAATAAATTGTGTCTTAAGGTCATTTTACGCTGGAATCTGTTAATTAATTTAGGACGTGTAATGTCACAAAAATTCTCTAAGTACTTGAGCCAAATTATTCATTCCCTCGCATTGATATTATTTCTTTTCTTACTATTCATTTCTTATAAAGGTTATTCAGGAATAATGAGTAATATTGCTGAGGCCCATAAGGATGAATTCAGCAATTCAAGTTTTCTACTTATCATAGGTGCAGCTGGATGCCTGATTGTAGGAGCAGGAATGATCATTTTTCAGAAATTTTTCATTTTTAATCCTTTAAACAAATTAGCCAGGACAGTCAGCGGCACACTAAGTAAGGATTTTGAAAAGTTGGAAACTGCTCTTACAGACCTGTCGAACGGGGATATGACCTCAAACATAGAAGTCGGAACCAAACCAATAAAAGCCATGGTTACAGGAGAAGTAAAGGAGCTATTGGATGGTTTCAACGATATCGTACTACGGGTAAGCGAGGCATCCAAGGCATTTAATTCAATAACAGACAAACCTTGTCAGAGGTTATTTTACATTGGCACAAATTCCTATTTAAGCGGCAGAATATGCGGCGAGGCGATGGGGAAGCTGTTGAAAGGGAAAGGCAGGGTAGCAATAGTTACAGGATTTTTCAGTGCTACCGGGCAGGAGCTCAGGCGAAAGGGTTTCCAAAGTGTACTGCTTGAGAGATATCCGGATATACAGATAGTGGACGTGGAAGAGACTCAGGAAAACATGGAAATTGCTTATCGCAAGACAAAAGAGATACTAAAGCGCAGGGGGGATCTTTCGGGTATATATGTTACCTACGGAGGTGCTCCATCGGCAAAGGCTGTGGAAGAGGAGGGGAAAGCCGGGAAAATAAAGTTAGTCTGTCATGATATGGCAGATGCCACAATGACCTACGTGCAGAAGGGAATAATAAGCACGACAATAGGAATAGATGTTTTTGGGCTCGGGCATGATGCAGTAATAAATTTATATAATCATCTGGCAGCGGGCTGGATGCCAAGGCAGCCCAGGCTGCTCTTGGAGATGTACCCGATAACACCAGAGAACTGCAGAAATTTCTGGCTGCCGGGCAAAGGTGTAATAGAGTCGGAGGAGTTTTTAAAAAGACGGGTAAAGCCGGCTGGTAAGTCCCCCAGAGCCCTTAAAATTGCAATACTGGGAAGAGAAAGGGATCCCTACTGGGAGGCATTTAAGACTGGAGTAATGGCTGCGGCCGAGACACTAAGACAGTACAATACAACAGTTGAATGGATAATTCCAAAGGGTTCGCATGATTCTGCAGAAGTAAATGTTACAGCTGAGATCTATGGTCCTGCAGTACAGAAGGCGGTAAAGGACGGATTTAATGCAGTAGCAACAGGCATATTTGACAAGAATTTAGTTCAGTTTGTAAATGAAGCAGTTTTGAAGCGGACAGCCGTGGCAACATTTGACAGTGAACCGATGAGCTTCAGGGACCTGTTTGAAACATTAAGCCTGCGTTCGACTAAGCTATACAAATTAAGCCAGGATCTGGGAGCAGCAGCGAGTCAATCTGTGAGCTCAACACAGGAGAATGCCAGCTCAATAAAGCAGATGGCATACAGTTTAAAGGAGGAGACAAAATCGGTAAATGAAGCTACAGTCAACATACAGGAAATAACAAACGCAATAGAGCTGATCTCAAACGGAGCTTTAGAACAGGAGACGGCAACGCGGAGTCTTGTAAGTGAAGCAGAGCTGATACATTCATCCATAAAAGAAGCAAGTGAAAATACAAATATGGTTGCCCATGCTTCATCCGAATCGATAGAAGTTGCAGAGAATGGAGCCAGTACTGTTGAGCAAATGCTGAATCATATGCTGGATATAAAACAGAAGGTAATTGAATCTTCGGAGAAGATACTGGCAATGAAAGAGCAGTCGGATAAGATCGGGGAGATAGTAGGCACAATAGAAAATATTGCAGAACAGACGAATCTGCTTGCGCTGAATGCCGCCATAGAGGCAGCCAGGGCAGGCGAGCAGGGCAGAGGTTTTGCTGTTGTAGCAGATGAAGTAAGGAACCTGGCAGAAAGGTCGGCTGTTGCAACCAAGCAGACATCAACTCTTATCAATAATGTACAGATGAATATCAGAGAGGCAAATGATTCGATTATTTTACTGGTTGAGAAGGTAAAGGAAGGGAGCAATCTGGCAGATCTGTCGGGCAAAGCACTTGAGCAGTTATTAAATACAGCGAAGACGACGAATAAGAAAATTGATGAGATGGTAAAGACAAACTCCAAGGTGGCAGATGCAGCAGATAACCTGCTGGAATCAATCGAAAGTGTTTCCAGTGTAATCAGGCAGAATCTTCAGGCAACAGAAGATTTAAAAGACAATGTAAGCCATACTGTAGCTAAAATAGTAAATGTGTCGAAGATAAGTGATACAAATTCAGCCACGATTGAAGAGATTTCATCAAGGACAGAGGAGACCTATTCGCAGACAGAGAGGCTGAGCCATATAGCAAATGGATTATCAGAGATGGCAGAGGAATTACAGGGAGCAACGGCACAGTTTACAATCGAAGAAAAAAATAGCTGAGACAATAAAAAGCCTCAAAACGGCAACTTATCGCTTTTTGAGGCATAATTTTTATCACTAAAAGTGCTGCGGAGAGACAGGGATCCTCCCGAAGTCTAAAAAAGCTTTGATCTCAGCTTAGATGGAGTTTTGAACGGGGATAGCTGGTTTTAAGCCTTTCATTATTTCAAATATCAGTTGTTGGGCCTCGGCACAACGGGAAGACTTTCATGCCCGCTGCTGTCAACAGACTCTATGGCAAAAAAATAATTGTCCTTAGAATATGGAATAACGGCCTTTGTGCCGGTAACAAAAATCTTTTTCTGCCAGACAGGCTGATCTG
>JBLNAZ010000211.1:0-2871 GCA_050259615.1 Syntrophomonadaceae bacterium
CGGGAATTGTCTGCGTAACAATTCTCTCCATTACTTTCTGAATCATTTTCTGTTTTTCAAATCCCACGGTCCCGTCGCCGTAATCGGATTTAATTTCGTCGCGCAGGTTCCAGTGCGATAAAAGCCTCAGCTTTGCAGGAAACAGGCGCATTCCTTTTTCATCAACTAGGTGATGCATCCAAATATTGTATGAAGCTATATAGCTGTCGGCCTCGGCTCCGGCCTTAGCTATTTCGAGGTTAACCGAAGCGGGAATTCTTTTTGAGAAGCGCTGTGCAAGCCTCACCTCTGCCCACTGCCTGCGAGTCCAGTTATCCCCGTTCTGAATTCTTTCCTGGAGCGTTGTAAGCGGGAAGTTAAGCAGGACAATGAAAGCGAGCTTATTGTTAAACATGTCGTCATTTAAGTGTGCCGAGGGGTCGTAGCCCGCAAAAACCTCATCAAAGGGATAAATTGTTCCCAGGTCAAGATCTGTCTGCCAGCGGAATTCGCGTCCAATTTCGAGCATATGGCCGTCGAGTTTTTCGAACAGTCGCTCGAAGCGGCCGAACATGGCGTTGAGTGTTGTTGTATCGCCGGCAAAATTTTCCGAAATAAAACTTTCAAAGGCTGGGGCTGTGCCGTCTTCTTCAGTCCAGAACTCCGAGACCTGTTTAAGTCCCCTTGCTACTCTCTCACTTTGCGGGGCACCGTATTTGGCTGTTAATTCCTTTTCCATTTTGGAAACGGACTTATCCATCCATATAGGTCTGCCCGCGGAGGCTTTTACTATGCCAGTGTTTAATAGTGTCATAGAAATAAAGATAAATAAAATTACATGCAGATGCTTTAAGGCCATAATTCCCTCTTGGCTATTAGTGGTGTATGTCAAGAAATTGCGTTATGAAATATAGAAGCAAATTCCTTAACTCACCACAATTTTTATATAAACGGTTTTCTGTCCGGAGGAATACACTTTTGGGATGATTAATATTGCATCTCAACAAATAATTTTTGATCATTGTACCTGAATTTAAAACAGACTTGTCCGGAGTTTATATTCCGGATTTGAAATACAAACATGTAATATTTTACAGGGGTCAGCATGTCAAAAACCAAAGAAAACCTGAAAGAAGCCTTTGCGGGCGAAAGTCAGGCTTACCAGAAGTACCTTGCATTTGCAAGAAAAGCAGAAAAAGACGGATTACCGAACATTGCAAAACTGTTCAAAACCGCAGCCGAAGCTGAAAAAATTCATGCCGAAGGCCATTTAAGATCGCTTGACGGTGTAGGTTCAACGGTGGAAAACCTGAAAGAAGCAATTTCAGGCGAAACTTTTGAATATACAGTTATGTATCCGCCCATGGCTGAAGAAGCTGAAAAGGAAGGCCACAAGGCAAAGCGCATGTTCAACTATGCCCTGAAAGCTGAAGAAATTCACGCAGAGCTTTATAAAATGGCCCTTGATTGCGCAATTCTGGGCAAGGACCTGGAAGACTGCCCGATTTACCTCTGCCCCGTATGCGGACACATTGAAATAGGACAATTGCCTGAAAACTGCCCAATCTGCGGCGCCCCGGGGGATAAGTACTTAAATCTTAACTAAAAGAAAATGACTGAAAATATTAAAAGGCTCGAAGTATCCGCACTACATTTGGAACCGGAACAAAAGGAGCGGGAAGAACTTCTAAGTAAAGTAATAAACTACTCTGAGGAGTTCCTGAAAAATGTCCGGACACTGCCGGCTTATAATTTCAATGCCGGTAAAGGTGAAGGGATCTATGATTTCCCGATTCAGGATCAACCAGCGGATATAGACAAAGTTCTGGACATACTGAAAACCAATGTGGATACTCCGGGTCTTAACCCCGCATCACGCGGCCACCTGGGCTATATTCCCGGAGGCGGCATTTTCCATTCCGCACTGGGCGATTATCTGGCCGCCGTAACAAACCGCTACGCAGGAGTGTTTTTTGCCTCTCCCGGCGCTGTCCGTATGGAAAACATGCTTATTAAATGGATGGCCGGCTTTTCCGGGTATCCTGAAAATGCAGGCGGCAATCTTACCTCCGGGGGCAGCATTGCCAACCTGATGGCCATTGTTGCCTCACGAGATGCTCATGACCTTAAGGCCAGAGACTTTGAGCGCTCCGTTGTTTATATGACTTCGCAGGTGCATCATTCTGTTGATAAAGCCTTAAGAATTGCAGGACTTAAAGAATGCGTGCAGAGAATTATTCCACTGGACAGCTCGTGGAGAATGAAGACGGCAAGTCTTGAAGAAGCAATTATTAAAGATAAAGAATCGGGACTCAATCCCTGGCTCGTCATTGCCTCGGCCGGCACAACCGACACGGGCGCAGTTGATCCACTGCAGGAAATAGGAGAGATTGCTTCACGCCACAAGCTATGGTACCACATAGACGGCGCATACGGCGGATTTTTCAACCTCTGCGATTCGGGAAAAAAAGCGTTAAAAGGACTGGAAACTTCGGACTCTGTTATAATGGATCCGCACAAGGGTCTGTTTATTCCTTACGGCTCAGGTGCAGTTCTGGTAAAAGACAGGATGCAGCTCCTGGAATCGCACCATTACCAGGCAAACTATATGCAGGATGCAATGAGCTCAACTGACGAGCTCGCGCCCGGTGATCTTTCACCCGAACTCTCGAAACATTTCCGCGGCTTAAGACTCTGGCTGCCTTTAATGACACTCGGTGTAAAACCGTTCAGGGATTCTCTTGAAGAAAAAATTCAGCTCGCGGTTTATTTCCATGAAAAGCTTGCCGAAATCAAAGGCATGGCAAGAGGTCCTTACCCGCAGCTATCTGTAGACACATTCAGGTATATTCCTGAAAAAGGTGACGCCGAGGAATTTAACCGCAGGCTTGT
>JBLNAZ010000212.1:0-14886 GCA_050259615.1 Syntrophomonadaceae bacterium
ATCGTCCCTGAACAGCAGGAGAATTGCCGCCTGGGGAACAATAAGATACTTTTCCTTTTCAATTTCTATTTCAACGGCTTCTTTTCTCATGAATATTGCCAGATCGCCTTCTTTTGCCTGAAGGGGTATGTATTTGGCAGAGGTTTTGGACTCCTTCCACGGCTCCTCATCGTCTACCGGCGCACCTACGGGGTAACCGGGACCCGCTTTAATTACATATCCGCTCTGCACTTTTTCCTTTTCCAGCACTCCTGCCGGAAGATAAAGCCCGCTTGAGGTCTTTTCAAGGTTCTCTTCAGGTTTAACCAGCACCCTGTCACCGACAACTATTATTTTCTGTAAATCGATCAAATTAAATTCCCTTTGTTTTACAGTACAAAAATATTCAGAAAAACAATTCATTGCTATACAATTATAAAGCCTTTATAAACGCAGTTTTAGCCCACAATGAGGCTTTTCTCCTTTGTCAGAAGCTCCGAAGGAATGCTTTTTAATATTTCCTCTTCCAGCACATTTATGATGTGCTTTTTCAGATATGCCCTCAGGTATACCAGACTGATCTCTCTTTTTGGAACGGGAGAGCTGAATTCACGCACATACATCTGTTTTTTTGCCTTATCTATATCCCTTGCCGCAAGATAGGGAAGAAGCGTCATGCCGAAATTTTTCTCTACAAGCTTTTTAAGCGTATCCAGGTTCCCTCCTTCAAACCTGAGGAGGTTGGGTGAAATGTCCCTGTTGCTGCGGCTTTTCTCATCCTTGCAGAGCTGAAGCGCATGCCCCCTGAAGCAGTGCCCTTCCTTAAGAAGAAGCATATCCTGGGCTGAGAGGTCCTCCGGTGTAATCTTTTTCTTCTGGAAAAGCCTGTGGTCTTTGGAAACATATCCAACAAAAGGCTCATAAAACAGGGGCTTTTCAATCAGATCGTTCTGATAAAGTGGCGTAGCCATAAGCCCTAAGTCAATCTCCTCTTTTCTCAGCCTTTCAAGTATCTGGTCTGTCTGTATCTCGTCAATTATCATATCCACCTTCGGGTAATTTTTAAGAAACGAGTCCAGAAACAAAGGCAACAGGTACGGCGCTATAGTCGGAATTACTCCAAGCCTGAGGGTCCCTGAAACCTCTGTCGACTGGAGTTCAATTATATCCTGTATGCGGGCGGCCTCCTGGAGCGTCCGCCTTGCCTGATCAATTACAGAGCGCCCGATATCCGTCGGTGCCACGGGCTGCTTGCTGCGGTCGAAGATCAGAATGCCAAGCTCTTCTTCGAGCTTCTGGATCTGCATGCTTAATGTGGGCTGCGTAACAAAACAGTGTTTTGCAGCCGTTGCAAAGTGCCTGTAGTTATCTACGGCAACTATATAGGATAACTGAATTAATGATACCATAAGACAAATAAATTATTTTGAAAATTATTGAAAATAAATCCGTTTCTGTTAAATTGAAATAACGCGCCTTTTAAGGCGTAATTGCGTTAAATTTTAATTATAGAGAAAATCTATGTAAATATAAATATAATCAATTTGATTTATCAAGTACAGGGGAATATATTGGTATCGCAGCATAAAGATATTTATTAAAATAATTCTGTTCTAAATATTGTCATAAAAATTCAAAATGGAGGAAAAAATGTTAACTGTTGGTGCAAAATTCCCGGAATTTAAGAAGAAAAGTGTAGTCTCAATTGAAAACGGAAAAGAGTTCCAGGAAGTCACTTCCGAAGATCATAAAAATCAAAACCAGTGGATGGTAATGTTCTGGTACCCGAAGGATTTTACATTTGTATGCCCGACTGAAATTGCCGAGTTCAACAAGAACTATGAGGAGTTCCGCGACAGGGATGCGCTTCTTGTAGGCGCTTCCACAGATTCAGAGTATGTACACCTTGCCTGGAGAAAACACCACGATGACTTAAGCGATCTTAAGTTCCCGCTTCTGGCAGATACATCCAAGTCGCTGGCCGAAGAGCTGGGAATACTTGAAGCCGAAGAAAAAATTGCCTACAGGGCAACTTTTATTGTGGACCCCCAGGGAATAATAAGATTTGTATCGGTAAACGACTTAAGTGTTGGAAGAAATGTTAAAGAGGTCTTGAGGGTTCTCGACGCACTGCAGACAGACGAACTCTGCCCCTGCAACTGGCAGAAGGGCCAGGAAACACTTAAAGGATAACTGCTTCCATGAAAATTGGAAACAGGGGACGGCTCTCTGAGGGGCCGCCCCCTTTCTTTAATCAGATTCATATTTAATTCTTTTCACATTTTACAAACAAATACCAGAAATAAAAATGTCATTACAGGAAACAAAAACCGATCTTCTTAAGGATTTGAAGATTGATGAAGGCCGCAAGTTCAATTCTCTTGAGGCTATGGTAACAGGCGATACGCGCTATCTGAGGGATCTGAGAATTAACCTGAAAAATACGCTTAATTCGGAGAATCTTTCGCTTAAAGAGGCGTATCTGCTGGCCCTGGCAATTGCCTCAAATGAAAAGAACGAAGTTCTTGCGTGTGCATTCACGGACTACGCAAAGGAAAACGGGGCAGCCGAGGGTGAAATTGCTGAAATTCATGCCTGTGCCTCCATGCTTTCGGTAAACAATGTCCTCTACAGGTTCAGGCATTTTTCAAAGAATGAAACGTATAATACAATGCCTGCCGGCATTAAGATGAATGTTATGCTGAGCCCTGTCCTTGGAAAAGAATTCTTTGAGCTTGTTAGCCTGGCGGTCTCGGCCGTAAACGGCTGCGAAAGCTGCGTAACCTCGCACGAGGCTTCAGTAAGAAACCTGGGCACTTCACAGCAGAGAATATTTGACGCCATAAGACTGGCTTCGGTTGTAAGAGGGCTTTCAGTTATAGTTCACTAGGGCAGATAGTTTGAAAAATTTTTATATTAACCTCTGATTAAACTGCCGCCGCTGTCCAAAGCAGCTTTTAAGGCGGCGGTTTTTATTTTCTAATCCTCGGCACCGGCATCCTTAAAAGCACCCAGAAGAAATTCATCCCCCCTCAGGAATATGTCTTTGTGAGAGGCATTTTTAATTATAACCTGGTGGAATAGTGGCATATTCTTAAGATACTTTACGGGAATATTTTTTTCCCAGACCCTGTCGCGCTCCCCGATAACCTGTACTACAGGTACATCCACCTTGGTATCCGGAGAAAGACTCATATTTTCCTCCAGGAAAACAGACTCTGCCTGAAGCACCATAGATCCTACACAGCTTTTCTGCATTTTTCTAAGTATGTCAATCTGCGCCTTTACATATCCCGGAACGGAACTGATGTCGTAGACAAAATCGAGGTCCACGTAACCTTCATAATGAGCCTGCCCGGTAAACAGCCTGATTATCATCTTTATAAAAGGAAGAACGAGACCTAGCTCATGCGGAATTTTAAGAATGCCTTTTGTAAGAGTAAGCACAGGGGAAGAGGCCAGGAGAATTACTTTTTCAATTCTCTTATCCATAGACGCCAGTACAAGAGCAGCAGGCCCGCCGTATGAAGAAGCTATAAGGGTAATGGGTTCGTTAATTTTCATTTCATCTAAAAGAAGCTTCATATCCCGGGCAAGTTCACGTGTCGTCATAAGTTTTGTAAAAGGGGAGCTCCCGCCCGCGCCTCGTCTGTCGGGCAGAATTATTTCATCAAAAAAACCTTTATTTATCAGCCACATCGCGGGGCGCCTTACGATGGAATGATTTCCTGTAACACCTCCGCCGTGGATGAAAAGAGCCCTGCGCGTTCCGTTATTTTTTCCGCTCAGAATTTCCGTATGCAGCTTTATATTGCCGGGGAGCGTGTAATCCCGTGTCCCTGAAATAATATTTTCATCCGGAATTTTAGCCAGCATCTTCTAAGGCAGTCATTTTGTGAAAAGATACATTGAAGATATGAAATTTTAAGGTAAGCTGTTGTGACTAAAAAAAGGCGGACCATTTAAGTCCGCCTCTTTATTAAAAATTTAAGATTATGAATTTACGACAGGCTACCACTCGGTGCTTTCATCTTCTGCTGTCAGGTCGTTAAGCCTGTTGCTGATTATTTTATCCTTGTTCTTTCTGCGTTCATCAAGGGTCTGCTTCAGCTCCGAAAGCCTGTCCTCCAGATCCTTTACTTCTTCCTTGCGGTTATTTTCGCGGAGTTCAAAAAGGTCGTTCAGCTTTCCCTGCAGTTCAGATTTGATCTTTTCACGTTCAGCCTTATCTCCCTTCTGGTACTGAAGTCCCAAAGATTCAGTTTCAATTTCGAGCTCTGTAATTTTCTGGCGGCGTTCGTCTGCCTCTTTATCTCTTTTGCCGAAAAATGGAAACTCAAAGTTCCTGAACTGGTTATCCATTAAAAGCTGGTTGTATTTCATCTTATTCAGCTTTTTGATCTTCTCCATTTCTTTTTTCAGCTTTGGCCTGAGCTCGTCCAAAATCTTTCTTTCCTGATCGATTGAAATCCTCATCTCAGGAATATGTATTTCGGGTATATCGATATCAGGGATATTAATTACAACATCATTTGAGTCGGCATCCTGAACTACATGGACCCTTTTAGGCTGCTTGGGCGGCTTCGGGGGTTTTGTCTTCTCCTGTGCAAGGAGGCATGAACCCATAAAAATAAGAGCTGCCATTAATAATACATTGATCGCTTTCATATTAACTCCGCTGTTAAATAAATTAAATTTCTATAAAATAGCCCCTTTGGGCAGGTTATTTACATGGCCGATTTATCAAGATCCGTCTTCAGAAATTCCATTTTGCGTTTTAATACCATTGCCTGAAGCACCCAGTCGTCAGGTGTTCTGAAATTATGCTTCTTAACCCTTATTCTTGCCAGTGAAGCGCCCACGTGCCTGATTGTGACGGCAGTGCGCTTATCCTTCCATTCATATTTTACTGGTATGACTTCAGATTTCCTTACGGTTCCTGAGGGCTCCTTAGCAGCAATATTCTGGCTTGCCTGCGGAACGCTTTCAGACTCCGGGGAAATATATTTCTTCGCCAGAGGCAAATTTCCCGCCGGTTTATACATAAAGAAAAGTATTACCATTACTGCTGCGAAAGCCGCGCTGCCGAATGCAAACTTTTTGATAAAGCCGTCTGAAGACAGCTCATAAAGAAAGTCGGGGACCCTGAAGTTTATGCTGAAGATCCGTTTTTTCTTTACGGCTTTATTTATCATTCTGGTAAAAGTTTCCTCTTCCATATCTTCCATCGGCAGATTATCGTAAAGCGCAAGAACTTCCTTTGTCTCAAGGAGACGCGTACTGCAAAGAGCGCATTCACGGACGTGCTTTCCCCAGAAAAGCATCTCCTCTTCATTCAGGCCGTTATCCATGAACTGCCACATTTTCTTTTCAAATTCTTCGCAAACCAGTTTAGATTGCATTTTTCTTCCTCAAAGCCCTTTTTATTTTGTCTACTGCATAATGCATATGTCCCAAAACAGTATTCAGGGATTCACCCGTTGTCAAAGAAATTTCCTTAAAACTCATCCCGCTGTGTTCCCTCAGGAGGAATACCTGCTTCTGTTTTTCAGGCAGGCCGGCAATTATTCTGTCCAGTATCTCTTTCAGTTCGCTGCCTACGCATTCGGTGTAGGGATTGCTCTCCGAACTATGCATATCAATTTCATCCGATTGAATGAGACTCTTTCTTTTATTGTCCTTTCTGATAGAATCCATGGCGGCATTATGGGCAATGGAAAACAGCCATGAGGAGAATCTGTCCTTATGGTCGTATTTCCCGATAGCCTTCCACACTTTTATAAGTGTTTCCTGGAATGCGTCCTCAGCCTGCATTCTGTCGCCTGTCAGGCGCCACAGGTACGAATATAGCTGCCTGCGGTAAATCTTAACAAGCTCCCGGAAAGCTTCCTGCTCGCCCCTGCGGCACTTTTCAATTAGTAATTCTTCCAGAATATTCTCCATAATCAGATACTTTCTACAAATGTAAACGTACCGGCTTAAAAAATATTGTACCGGACTTAAAAAATTCTTCCCTTATCTAATTAATTTGACGCCCGAAAGGAAAAAATGTTAGCCCCCTGAGGGTTTACGCGTCAACTTAACATTATAATGTTGTACGTTTATTTTCAGATGCCGCGGTCAGCGGCTTAGTGTTGATAGCCTGGGGTGACCAAATCCTCCGTAGGAGGATGCGGGAGCCCCAGGAAACAAATCCCCCACACCCCCCCGGAGCCGCGGCAGCCGCGACATGTTCAGATTCCGTAACGGATGATTTCAATGAATTTAAACAACATGTGTTGTGTATTGGGATTTCCGGTACCCGGGGTTCCGTCGCCCCCATCCGGGGGCTCCATCACCCAAGGCTATCAATCCTCCGCGGAGGACTGACCGCGGCTTAAAACAAGGATATTTTAATTAAGTTGACGCGCAAACCCTGAGGGGCAGCACGGCAAAGTGACCTGGGGTACAAAGCTGAATTGATGCCTTGTATTTTACGCCAAATATGTTTTACTATATGTAAACAAATGTCTACTTAACTCATGAGAGGGTAATGAATAAATATATTTTTATTTCAGATTTCGATATGAAAAGATTTAACTGGTTAATTTCGAATTCTTACCGTTTTAGCAATATTGATAATAAGTATCTCCTGGAATTACAAAACGAACTTACACAGGCCAAAATAGTGCAGCCGCAGGATATACCGTCTGATGTGGTTACGATGAGTTCAAAAGTCAGGATAAAATACCTGGATACGAATGAAGAAAGCACATTTACGCTGGTTTTTCCCTTTGATGCGGATATCAGCCAGGGAAAGCTTTCCATACTGGCTCCCGTCGGGGTTTCTGTAATCGGATGCAGAATAGGGGATGAAGCTGAGTGGGAAGCGCCCGAAGGAAAAAGAAAAATAAGAATAGAGGAAATAATCTATCAGCCTGAAGCCGCCGGAAACTTCTACGTATAAAACACTGAATTAAAACATGCTTTTTTATTAAAAGCATCCTTTTGTTCTTCCATAAAAACGGGAGGCAGAAGGATGCTTTTTATTTTTAATTATTCTCCAGCTGCCTTATAAGTTCCTTTATATAATAAAAATTGTCCAAGGCCGGCCAGTGCTTCATAAATACTGCCCTTAAGGCCGAGAGGTTTTCCCCGTTCCTGTTTGTGTACCCCGGCAGAACCACCTCTGCCAGGTGCGGCGGAATTACAAATTTGGAAATGATAAACTCCGGGGCCTCGGCTTCAACCGAAAGACGCCTGTAAATTTCCAGAGACTTCCTGTTCAGCGCCGAAATATCCTTGTCTTCTGTTTCAACGTAAAAACAGTTTATATCCAGATCAGGCGAGTTCAGGTTTTTAAGAGATCCGGATTCTTCAACTAATTCATAAAACTTCCTGGACGCAGCAAGTGAATTTTTAATAAGCTGCCCCATGCCCGAGTGAACCGGTGGTATTACCCTGTATGTTAAATAACATGCCGCTGCCATGGCTCCGGGACGTGAGCCCTCCAGGCTGAACATTCCGATATTCGGCTTGTCCTGCTTGTGATAAGTGTATGGCGCTGTATTAAGAAGCACACTCCGTATCTCCTCATTCTTGTAGAGAACTGCCCCGGCTCCGTAGGATATGAGTCCGTGCTTGTGCGGATCTATAGTAATGCTGTCTGCCTCTCCAAGCATTGAAAGCTGCCTGTATGTATATTCACTCAAACTCATTTTTTCTCTGCTGTAGGGCAGAGTGTTAAATTCGTCGTCAAGTATCACGCTTTTTACAAAGCCGCCGTAGGCTGCATCCACGTGCAGGTGGAAATTATATTTCTTCTTTAACTCCAGCAGCACTTCAATGTCGTCAACGCCTCCGGTTCCCGTAGAACCCAGGTTTGCCATTACAAACATGGCTTTATTTTTCTTCAGTTCACTTTCAAGAACATTGGTATCCATCCTGAAATTTTTATCTGCCGGAATTTCCCTGTAGTTTTTTATTGCAAGTATCTGGCAGATCCTTTTCCATGAATAATGCGACACTTCAGAAAAATAAACACACCCTTCCTGGTAAAAATCGCGCGCAGCCCAAAGCGCTTCCATATTTGCAAGCGAGCCTCCGCTTGAAAGATGCCCCCAGCCTGCCGCAAGCCCCGTCATCTTGAGCATTAAATCCACAACTTCCATTTCCATCTCTGTTGTAACGGGTCCCCCTTCATAGGCGTGGTTATTGGGGTTTGAGAGCATAAAAGCGATGTAGCCGAGTACAGTAGGAATAGAAGGATCCTTTACCATCTGGGCTGCGTAGCGCGGATGAAAATAAGGAAGACTTTTGCTGCTCCTGCTTAAAAAATCTCCGAGCTCTTTTTCAAGTTTCTTACCTGCAGCCGGCTTTTCCTTGTATAGTGAAGCGTCATCTTTATAAAAGCCTTTTCGCCATTCAGCCTGATAATCGAGCACACGGTTTAGTAAATCTTTCAGGACCTCAATGCCCTCCGCCTTCGGCCCTATATAATTAGAAAAAATGTCTTCAGTCATGTTTAGCCCCGTTTATAAGAAATCGATAAAGCAAAGTTAACTGATCAGTTTCTCAAAGTCGAGCAGCTGATCCGGGTAAAATAAACAAATTTTCAATTTTATTTTTTTTCTGTATCTTTGTAAAAATATTGTGTAAGTAATTCCGGAGATGCATGTGAGTTTATACCATTATATACTGATACCACTGATGATGCTGACTTCAGGACCTATACCTAAAATAAAAAAGAAGATTAACCATACGGCGCATACCGTAAAAAGAGCTCTTCACCTGGATATTCAGGCTGCAAAGAAGGATAGCCTTGTTGGGCCCCAGTCGGGCAAGATCTCTTTTTACGGCAAGAGGCATAACGGCAGAAAGACTGCAAGCGGGGAAATCTATAATCTGAATGATTTTACAGCTGCACATAAGACTTATCCCTTTGGTACAAAGGTGAAGGTAACAAATCTTGTAAACAACAAGTCGGTTATATTAAAGATTAACGACAGGCTTCCTAAAAACAGCCGCAGGATGATTGATGTTTCTTTTAAGGCTGCCCAGGAGCTGGAAATGATAAGCCGCGGATTGGTAAAAGGTGAAATAGTTGTTCTTGAATGGGGCGGCAGCGCCTCAAAGGAAAATTTAATATCCGGCGAAAAACCGGAAACCATTGTAAAATCAGAAGAGACCGTATCGGAAGTAAGTAAATAGGGAAAGACGGAAGTGAAAATAAAAACCCTGAACGCCTCAAGGCTTTCAGGGTTTTTTTATGTCCAAATTATTTTGTTTCTTATCTGACGAACTTCCACCAGTAGAAATATTTATTTTCAAGCTCTGAGAGTGAAGGCATCGGGAAGAATTTCATTTCTTCATCCTTTACAAACCAGAAGCCGTGGCGCAGGAACTTGAATGATATATCCCTTAAAAGGCTTCCCAGGCTGATCGTCTTTGTCAGTTTATCGGGATTGCTCTTGAGCTCCATGATGCAGTCGTAAAAGCGGTATGCGTTAACGCCGGGCAGTTCAACTGTAATGATATCCTTGTTTTTATTCTGTCTGAAGAATTCATCAAGGTTAAATTCAATCTGAGTAAAGCATATCTTCGGAGCGCCTTTGGAGCGTGTCTGTGTGGTAATAAACTTTCCAAAATCCCTCTGGTCTTTTGTCGAGGCCACGAGTGTCTCAAGAGGGCATACTTCCTGGTAGATCCTTATAAGTCCCGGTTCATTCTTTGCCGTATATTCAGCCGGAGCAATCGGAAGCACTTTGCCGTTTGTTGTAACAAGGAAGAGTTCCTTTATTGCAGAAAGGTCCACATTTTCCAGCACCTTGTAGGAACTTATAAACTTTGTTCTTTTGGGAGTTCCATCTTCATGCGGTACCGTAAGTGAAAGGTATCTGTCAATTTCAAAATAATCGCTTCTGAAGTTGATGTCTAATTCGGCGAAGATAACCTTGCCGCTGAAATGCTTTGCGCTAAGCATTGTATAATGTTCGCCAAACTTTTCAGGTTCCAGCTGAGATGCTACTAGAGCATTTATAGGAAAAACTATCATATAAAGATGTTTCTGGTATTCCGGCATAGAACTCTCCATGTTAATACATAATTGATTGTTTAAAAGTATTAAATGATCTTGTTAAGAGCAAGAACTGCCGGGAATCTTTTTTCCCCGGAAATCATCATATTAATTAAAGTTATAAAGATTATGGCGGCAGTGAGCACTGTGTGCCGTATAAGATATTTAAGAACCTGAAGGAGTAAAGCAGAATAAATGACTTTTAATAAAAAAATCCCGGTTAAAAAAATCCTGCCCGTTATACTTGGCGCTCTGGCAGGATATGCTTATTATTATTTTATCGGATGCACTTCGGGCAGGTGCCCAATTCAGAGCAGCCCTTATTTCTCTACCCTTTACGGCGCTTTGGCTGGAGGCCTATTTGCTTTTCCCGGCGCTAAAAAGCATGCCGGTAAAACCACGGGGGAGGCTGAAGGTGGAGAGTAATATTACAAAAGATATTACGATTGAGGAGCTCGTGGAAAAGCTTCCTGATTCGGTTACTTACCTCATGGAACATGGCATCAGATGCATCAGGTGCGGTGAACCCATGTGGGGAACTCTGGAAGCGGCAGCAAGGGAAAAAGGCTTCAGCGAAGAAATAATTGAAACGTTTGTATCCGAATTAAATAAGCTGCATCATAAAGAGAGCTGATATTTTTATTTAATAAGCGGTGGTTTTTATTTAATTTATAATGTGCTTTTGAAGCAGTTATATTCAGGCCATAGAGAACACCGGGAGACAGGATTTTTTTTCTCTGAAATAATCAGGAACAAAATAAATAGTTTTTAGTTTAACTTAAAAAAAGGGTATCGGGAGACAAAATGAGTCAGAATAAACCAAAAGAAAGAAAAATCGGCACAAAACAGCAGGCGGTAAAAAAATCTTTAATCGATCCAAAGTATAAGAATCTGATTTTTACCGGAATTCTGATTGCTGTTATTGCAATCTTCTTTATCGTAAATAACTCGAGAAATGAACCGGCTCAGGGGCCGTATCCCCCGAATTACAAGGGAGCCTCTGCAAATGCTGAACTGACTTCAACTACAGGAATGAAGATTAAGCTTTCAGATTATAAAGGCAAGGTAGTGCTGCTCGATTTCTGGGCAACCTGGTGCCCGCCATGCAGAAAGGGAATCCCCGACCTCATTTCCTTGAAAAATGAATTTAAGGGAAAGGATTTTGAAATAATAGGAATTTCAGTGGATCAGGAAAACACTCTCAATGACGTGATTCCTTTTATTCAGCAGTACGGCATAAATTACCCGGTCGTGTATTACGATCCATCGGCTCTGGCCTCCTTCGGCTCAGTTGAATCGATCCCAACTTCATTCGTCCTTGATAAAACCGGCAAGGTGGTTTCAAGCTACGTGGGACTTACGGAAAAATCCAATTTTGAGAAGGATATAAAGAAAGCCTTGGGCGAGTCCTAAAAGAAAAAGGGGACTTCATTTGTCCCCTTCATTCCTCTTCCTGTTGTGATGTTCATGATTGTGGTCATGTTCAAAATCCTGATGAAGATTATCCTTAACTTCCAGATATTCCCCCAGCCTCCAGAGCAGATCCCAGGAGTAGATCCCGTAGCTGTAACCGTCTTTCCAAATGATATTAATTGCGTACTGGCCAACCATTTCAATTGAAGCTACTTCATATTTACCCGGTTTATCTGAAGGCTGCGGCATCGGATCGTAGTGTTTCCACAATATTGTCTCGCCTTTATTGCCTGCATCGGGAGATTCATCGCGTAAGAATTTCAGGGGAAATGTGTGTACTTTATCGTTGTCCCAGGTAACGGATAGGGAAGTCTGCCCGTTTAATTTTATCTGTTTTGGAGATAGCATATCTATACAAAAATAAATAAATTGTTGAAAACTAATGGGAAAAGTAAAACCTGCTCAGGTAAAATTACTCCTCCCGGCTGCGCTTAATTTAAGCTAATTACTTGTCATTTCCAAGGATAACCGGAAGGCCTTCTTTTCCCGAGCCGATTACAATTATCTTGGAATTCTGCGAGTTTGCGAGCTTTTCTGTGGCCTCAATGCCTTTCCATTTCAGAAGCTGCGTTGAAATGCCTTTGGATACAATGTCCTGAAAGTCGGCAATGCCTTTTGCTTCAATTCTTTTGCGCTCGGCTTCCTGGGTCTCTTTTTTAAGTACAAACTCCATCCTCTGGCTTTCCTGCTCAGCCTTCAGCTTCTCCTCAATTGATGCCGTAAGACCTGCCGGAAGAATGATCTGTCTGAGCGGAGCTGCCTCAATGGTAATGCCCCTCGGCGTGACGAGCCTGGAAAGTTCTTTTTCTATTTTACTTGCCAGCTCCTCTCTCTGAGAAGTATAAAGAGCTTTTGCCTCATAGGCCGACGTAACACCCCTTACTACAGAGCGGAACTGCGGTATGAGAATAATTTCCCCGTAGTTTTCTCCTACCGTTTTGTAAACTCTTGAGGCGTTTTCAGGATTAAGGCTGTAGAGAATGCTGATTTCAAGCTGTATCGTCAGCCCCTCTTTGGAAGGGACTGTCATGTTTTCTTTAATTTCCTGTGTCTTAACGTTGAATTTTACTACGTTTGCCAGCGGATTGACCAGATTGACGCCTGCCTTCAGCGTGTTATCGCTCACCATTCCCAGAAAATCCACAACTCCTACTGAACCTGCCGGTATAACCGTAAAAATCTGTAGAAGAGCTATAATAAGTGCTATTACTGCACCTGCTCCGGCAAAGGTGGCTTCTGACTTACTGTATCTTTTCCTCGCTGTAACATGAACTGCGAAAGCAACGGCAGCGGCAAGTAAGGAAATTAAAAAAACCATTGTGAAAATTCTCCCCGTAATAAAGCAACAAGAATTAATCAATTATAACTTAACGAAAAATATAATAATTCGGCAAATAGGCAACGGGGATTTTTAGAAAAGATGAAGTTTTTATGAAAAACTGCCTTTATGGCACCTCTTTTTGTAAATTAAAACCCCGGCAGGGTATTTATCCCTCCGGGGCCTTAATAAATTGAGACAGTTAAACCCGCGCAGAGCCGGGCCTATTTGGAATACTCCAGGCTGAAACCGTGGAAAAGTGCGCGGTGGCCCTCTTCATCAGATAGTATATCTACGCACAGATCCTGCGTTACGTAATCCTCACCTTCACACATTTTAATCAGTTTTTTGTACTGCGCAATAGCTGCATTTTCAGCTTCCAGAACGCCTTTTATTACATAACTGACATCCGTGGTATCATTACCCGGCTGAAGCGACCGCTGATCCCTCTTAAAGTCCATTGAACCCGGAATTTTTCCTCCAAGCTCCTTGATCCTTTTTGCCAGCAGCTGTGCATGCCCCAGCTCTTCGGTTACATCTGCCGCAAGGGACTTTTTTATTTCCTCAGCCCTTACACCATCCAGGTTAACTGAATTGGACAAATAGTTCATTACCGTTTCAAGTTCCGCCCAGTACGCATTCGTAAGCTCTGTAATAAGATCGTTATTCCCAGCCATCCTTGCCTCCTTTTAATCATTTAATCTTTACATAAGTATCTCTTTAATTAACTTCGGCTTTGCCTTTTTCTTCTCATCAATACTAATAATATTATAGAGTTTATTTTTCATATCTTCAATTTTATTTTTCCTGTCTGTACGGAATTCTGCAATTACATCCCCCTTGTTTATCTTGTCTCCAAGCTTGGGATAGAAAATAATTCCGGCTTTGGGATCAATTACATCCTCTTTTGTCATCCTTCCGGCACCGAGCTCAAGCGATATCATTCCGAGAGCGTAATTGTCTATGGAGCTGAAGTACCCCGTCTTATTTGCCGTTACAGTTTCAACTATGCGGGCCTTGGGATACTTTTCAGGATTCTTGACCAGATTTATGTCCCCGCCCTGGAGTTTTACAATCTGAACAAATTTATCGAAAGCTTTTCCGGAATTGATCATTTCATGGGAAACTTCAATGCCTTCTTCAATTGAAGAAGCCTTGCCGCCCAGATAAATCATGGCGCCTGAGAGGTAATGTGTAACTTCCATTAGGTCGTCTGATTTTTCTCCCTGGAGAACCTTTATCGATTCATAAACTTCCAGCCAGTTGCCAATGTAGCTGCCAAGAGGCTGACTCATATCGGTTATAAAGCCTATTACTTTTTTATTGAACGCCTTGGCCGTATTAATTAAAGCCTCGGCCAGCTTTTTAGCGTCTTTCTGTTCGCGCATAAAAGCGCCCGACCCGGTCTTTATGTCGAGTACAAGTCCGTCAATTCCCTCGGCCAGTTTTTTACTCATTATGCTTGAAGTAATTAAAGGAATCGATTCCACGGTAGCCGTTACGTCTCTTAAGGCATAGATGAGCTTGTCGGCAGGGGCTATATCCTTGGTCTGCCCGATTAAAACGGTGCCGCATTTTTTAATTACCGATTTATACTGGCTTAAGGAAAGGCCTGTGTTGAAGCCGGGGATTGCTTCCAGCTTGTCGAGTGTGCCTCCTGTGTGGCCAAGGCCGCGGCCCGAAATCATGGGGACTTTTATTCCTGCTGCAGCGGCAATAGGCGCCAGAATAAGGGATGTTTTATCTCCCACGCCGCCCGTTGAATGCTTGTCAATCTTAACTCCCTCAATTGACTTCAGGTCTATTACTTTTCCACTGTAGAGCATTGCTTTTGTAAGTGCGGCAGTTTCCGCGGTCGTCATTCCCTTAAAAAATATTGCCATCAGGAGTGCCGAGAACTGGTAGTCGGGTATTTTGCTTTTGATATATGAATTAATTAAAAACCCGATTTCACTTTCGGAGAGCTCATCCCCGTTTCTTTTCTTTCTTATA
This sequence comes from Syntrophomonadaceae bacterium, assembly GCA_050259615.1. GTDB lineage: Bacteria > Bacteroidota > Ignavibacteria > Ignavibacteriales > SURF-24 > JAAXKN01. Next base: position 14,817 of record JBLNAZ010000212.1, read on the forward strand.
AGCTCGACTGTGTTCATTTGGTTTGACCCTTTTAATTTGAAAAATGTCCCAAAATACGCAATTAGATTGT
>JBLNAZ010000213.1:0-32576 GCA_050259615.1 Syntrophomonadaceae bacterium
CTATTACAGGTTTCTTAAATCTGTCCCTTGCCATATTCTCTTAACCCTTCTTCATTGCTCCTTTCGCATATCCTAATCATATTTTACCTGATTTTCTATGCCTATTTTCACACAGTCTCTTTAGCTCGTGGATCACGATATCCTATCTCACCATTTGGGCTTTAGCCCCAGACCATTCGGGGAAAATCTGGGACTGAAGCCCCGGGATTTTTTTTGACTCGTGGCCCACGACCCTCCGCGAAGGGTCGTGGCTATTCATGGATTAATATTTTATTGCGTACCAGGCAATAAGAGCCCAGCCTGCGAGGAAACTTAACCCGCCTATGGGCGTAATAAAGGCAAGGAATCTTATGCCTGTAACGGCATAGAAGTAAAGTGAAAAGGAAAACAGAATTATTCCGGTAAAAATGAAAGCTGCGGCCTTGTTCAATTTTTCACTATTGTAAAAGCCAATTGAAAGCAGCACTGCACTGTGGATAAGGTGATATAAAATTCCCGTCCTGTACGTCTCAAGTTCTTCAGGGCTTAAATACTTCTTAAGCCCGTGAGCTCCAAATGCCCCGAGTGCAACGCCAAGAAAGCCAGTCAGAGCGGCAATTAGTATCCATTTGTTTTTCATAAGGCGCAGTTCCATGTTGAAGAACAATTTAGAAAATAATAATGCAATTGTAAATACATTCCCGTCTGTTCCACATTTTAACCTTGAAGAGCTTTTGTTTAAGAGCTTAAATTAAAGTTAAAAGGATAATATAAGAAAGATGACTTATGCTTAAGTATGTCCGCATATTTTTATTTCGATATGAAACGGGCCTGATTATTGCCTCAATGGGTTTGATATATTTCTGGCCCCAGCTCCTGAAGAACCTCTTCAGCTCAGCTTACATGCCGCACGGAAACTGCTACTTCTGGACACAGGACCTGGTCTGGCTCCACGCGATTTCCGATTCACTGATCGGACTTTCATACTGGGCTATAACAATTACACTGGGCACACTTGTATATAAGACGAGAAAGGATATTCCGTTTGCCAAAATGTTTGTCGCTTTCGGCGTATTCATTATAACCTGCGGCACCACACATATTCTGGACGTGGTGACACTCTGGGATGCATACTACTGGTTTTCGGGAGGCGTAAAGCTTGTTACTGCAGTTGCCTCAGTTGCCACTGCTGTAGCACTTCCGCCGGTTATACCCCGCATAATTAACATTATTCAGGATGCCAAACTTGCCGCGGAAAGAAAGATTTTGCTGCAGAGTGCAAATGAAAGCCTTCAGACTGAAATACAGGAAAGAGAAAAAGCTCAGCAGGAAATCACGCGCCTGAATGCAAGTCTTGAAAAAAGGGTGCTCCAAAGGACTTCTCAGTTAGAGGAGGCAAACAGAAAATTTAGAGCTGAGATTTCACAGAGAAAGAAAGCCGAGGAAGAAAGGGAGAAACTCCTGGAGTCTGAACGCAGGCGCGCTGCTGAACTAAATGCAATTTTTGAAAGCCTTCCCGATGCTGTATTCGTCGGGGATGAAACGGGGATAAAAAAAGCGAACTCTGTGGCCTATAATCTCTTAGGTATTGAAACGCTTGACGAACTTAACAGCGACCCCTCATTTTTCGATAAGCTCCAGGCGCGGTTTGCAGATTCCAATGAAAAGGTAACTCAGGAGAATATGCCGTTTGCCCTTGCACTAAAAGGGGAAACAGCTTCCCTGGAAATTAATCTTGTTCCCCTTAAAACCGGAACTGAACTTGTACTAAGGATAGCAGCGGCACCTATCAAAATGGATGACAGAGTAATTGGGGGTGTAGTTGTAAATACGGATATAACTGAAAGTAAGAAAGCTGAGCTAAAGATCAGACAGCTTAATGAAACCCTTGAACAGAGAGTTCTTGAACGCACACACCAGCTGAATGAAACAAACAAGGAGCTGGAAGCCTTCAGCTATTCTGTTTCACACGACCTGAGAGCCCCCTTAAGAGGCATCGACGGCTTCAGCCTCTCGCTTCTCGAAGACTATTCCTATATACTGGATGAACAGGGAAAAAATTACCTTAACCGGATCCGTAATGCAAGCCAGCGCATGGGCACTTTAATAGATGATATGCTCAACCTGTCGCGCCTTTCAAGGACGGAAATGAAAGTCAGAAATACGGATATGAGCCTTATTGCAGGCGAAATTGCAGAAGAATTTCAGAGAAATGAGCCTGAAAGGAACGTTAAATTTATTATTCATCCTGATCTCGTAATAAAAGCCGATGAAAACCTGCTCGAAATAATGCTGCAGAATCTGATCGGTAATGCCTGGAAGTTTACGGCCAAGCGCGAAAATGCTGAAATAGAAATAGGAAAGACCACGCATGAAGGGAAAACCTGGTTTTTCATCCGCGATAACGGCGCGGGCTTCAACCAGGAATTTGCCGACAGGATGTTTATGCCTTTCCAGCGCCTTCATGCTCCAAAGGAATTTGAAGGCACAGGCATAGGTCTGGCCATTGTGCAGAGAATAGTGCACCGCCACGGCGGCAGCATTAAAGCTGAAGGAAAAGTGGACGAAGGAGCAGTTTTTTATTTCAACCTCTGAGGATGAAAACTAACGGCAATAATGCAACGCCCATTTTTTTATCCTGAAATTTAATTATTAAACACCTACATTAATAAAAATGAAACCGGCTTGAGAAAATAAATTGGAAAATAAGATCATTTTGCTCGTGGAAGACAATCTGGACGATGAGGAGCTGACACTCCTTGCGCTGAAGAAAAATAACATCACAAATGAGGTTGTTGTCGCCCGGAACGGTTTTGAAGCTCTCGATTATCTTTTCGCAAAAGGAGAGTTTTCAGGCAGGGATAGCAAAAGACAGCCTGCTGTAATACTCCTGGATCTTAATCTGCCAGGCATAAACGGCATTGAGGTGCTCAGGCAGCTGCGGCAGAACCCCGAAACAAAGCTCCTTCCTGTAGTGGTGCTGACTACATCCAGCGACAGGAATGATATAATGAGCAGCTACAGCCTCGGAGTAAACAGTTACGTCATAAAGCCGGTGGATTTTAATCAGTTTGTACAGCTTATTAGCTTCCTTGGTCCTTACTGGCTGGTTATAAATGAACTGCCTTATGAAACAGGAGGAAAATAGTTTGGAGCACCTGATCCGAATTTTGGTTATTGAAGATAATGAAGATGACGCAGAGCTTCTGAAGTTAAAGCTGAAGAAAAGCGGCTTGAATATATATACTGAAACTGTTATGGACGGCGAGGCAATGACCGCGGCTTTGGATAAGCAGCCCTGGGATGCCATAATTTCGGATTTCCAGCTTCCGTCTTTCAACGCACTTGCCGCACTTGAATTAGTAAAAAAAAGAAATCTCGACATACCCTTTATTATTGTCTCAGGTACAATAGGAGAGGAAACCGCCGTTAAAGCGATGAAGGCCGGAGCACATGATTATGTGATGAAAGGAAACCTGACCAGACTCATACCAGCCCTGGACAGGGAGATCAGGGAATCGGAAATCCGCCGCAGGCGCCGCGAATCTGAAACAATGCTTCATGAGCAGGAAGTGCTGATCAGGAGCGTTGTGGATATAATTCCCGTCGGCCTGGGAGTTATAAATAAAGACGGCGGGATAATCATTTCAAATCAGGCGTTTAAGAAGATCTGGGGCAATGTAAAACGGATGGACAAATCTGAACTTGCTTCCTGGAAGGGATGGTGGACGAACTCCGGAGAAGAAATTCTGCCGGATGACTGGATAATCCTCAAGGCCCTGAATGACGGCGAGGTGATTATGGATAAACTTGTAGACATCATCTCTGCCGATGGTACACGCAGAACCATAATGAATTCCGTCATACCGATATTGAATGATTCTAAAAAGGTTAACAGCGTTATTATTGTAAACCAGGATATTACCAAACTGATGCAGGATGAGGAGAAACTCAGGAAAACACTTACTGAGCTTGAACGCTCCAACCGCGAGCTTGAGCAGTTTGCTTACGTTGCTTCACACGACCTGCAGGAGCCGCTTAGAATGGTTGCCAGCTTTACTCAGCTGCTGGAAAAGAAGTACAAGGATAAATTGGATAAGAATGCCGATGAGTACATAAATTTTGCCGTCGAAGGCGCTAAAAGAATGCAGAATATTATACGCGACCTGCTTGAGTTCTCGCGCACTTCGAATGATAATAATCCTGAAGATGTGAACTGCAATATAGCACTCGACCAGGCGCTGAAGACTCTTGAACCTGAGATTACCGAAACCTGTGCCAGAATCAGAAAAGAAAACCTGCCCGTTATTCGGGCCAAGACGGGGCAGATCGTTCAGCTGTTCGAAAATCTTATATCGAATGCAATTAAATTCCGGGGAGATAAAACTCCTGAGATCCACGTGGGCTGCAGCTCCCGGCAGACGGAGTGGCAATTTATGGTTAAGGATAACGGCATCGGAATTGACCCTCAGTTCAGCCAGAGGATCTTCAGCATCTTTCAGCGCCTGCACGACAGAAATGAATATCCTGGAACCGGAATAGGACTTGCACTTAGCAAAAAAATTGTTGAAAACTTCGGGGGCCGGATCTGGGTGGAATCCCAGCCCGGCGAGGGTTCTGCATTTTATTTTACAATTCCAAAATAACCCTACTTATCCAGCCACTCCCGGAATGCTGATGCCCTTTCCCGGCTTACTATTATCTCTTCGCCTGTTTTCTGTGAGAGCCTGAGTTTCAGCTTTCCCCCGAAGGCTGAGGCCGCGCTTTCAATTGCATTAATGTTTACAATGAACTTCCTGTTTGCCCTGAAGAAATGCTGAGGATCCAGAAGCTCTTCAAGTTCATCAAGCGTGTGATCCGTAAGATGCTTCCTGCCATTCTGCCCCACAAGATAAGTAACTTTATTATCCACATAAAAATATGCCGCTTCACTTGCCGGAATGACCAGCATGCTGGTGCCGGACTTTATAAGAAAGCGCGACTTATATACCGGGCTTGCCGGAGTAATAGATTTCAGGAGTTCTGCAATCTCATTGGCCCTGTACTGAACTGAGTATACGTCGCGGATCTTCCTGAATTTATCAATGCTTGCCGAAAGGCTTGAAGTATCAATCGGCTTTAAGAGATAATCTATACTGTTGACCTTAAATGCCTGAATTGCATATTCATCGTATGCAGTAGTGAAAATGACGGGACTGTCCACATTCACGTTATTAAATATTTCAAAGCTTAGTCCGTCTGAAAGCTGTATATCCATAAAAATTATATCGGGCGCGGGATTTTTCCTCAGCCATTCAACTGAAGCCTCCACGCTCTCGAGGCATCCCTGAATTTCTGCTGCGGGTTCCAGCTCGGAAAGAAGTTTTTTAAGCCTCCTTGAAGCCGGTGCCTCATCTTCAATAATCAGTATTTTCATGAGCTGGTTTCTCTTTGATTAAGGGAATTTTAACCGTAAAATGAGAATTATCATCCAGTATTTCTATTTCTTTTTTTATCAGAAGCTTGTATCTCTGCTGTATATTCATGAGCCCGATTCCGGTTGAGGTGCCAATATTCTTTTTCTTCTGCAGGTTGTTTCCTACAACCAGCATATTATTCTGATCTATGCAGATGTTTATTTCAAGCGGTTTTTCCGTTGATATTATGTTATGCTTTATGGCATTTTCAACGAGCATCTGAAGAGTCAATGGCGCAATTAAATATCTATTGAAACGCTGGGGAATATCAAGCCGCTCAATGAGGTTTTCGCCGAAACGAATCTTCTGAAGGAAAAGAAATGCTTTAATGAAATTAACCTCTTCCTCAAGCTCAATGAGTTCTTTGTCCTTATTCTGAAGGACATACCGGTAAACGCTGGCAATGCGCTGAACAAACTCCTCGGCCAGCTTCTGGTCCTCTGAAATAAGTGCTGCAAGAGTATTCAGGCTGTTAAAGAGGAAGTGGGGATTAACCTGGTTTTTAAGTGCGTCGAACTGCGACTGGAGGTGCTGGCGCTTGAGCTCCTCGGATTCAAAACGCGATTTCTCCCACTGGCGGAAAAAGTGCGAGCCGATATATATGGCGTCAATTAAAAGAAATATTATTACGCCGATGAGCATTGTAAGCTTAATGAAAGGAACCGCAGCTTTAAGCGGGTAATTCATTACTCTGGCGTAAAGAAGTATAATGCCCAGAATAATAATAACAGTATAAATAGTATTGAAGAGTATCTGGTAGAAGAGTCTTTTTTTAGGCTGTGTATACCAGTCGAAACGTTTTCCGATTCTGGCATTAATCTTAAGATTACCTTCCCAAACAAGAATGGAAATTGCAACGGCAATGAGTATATCGCCCACCACATGGGGCCAGATGGAAAAAGGTGCTTCAGGTGGAAGCGGGGTTGATACAAGGATTATAAGGTAAACAAATATTCCGATTACAGGCATCCCGATGAAGCGGAAGCTCCTGTCGAATATGAAGGATCTGTTTTCCCTGATATAATTCCTGTAGCTCTTAAGCATATTAATTTCGTCCCGGGTATTATCCCGGAAGTTATCCCGGTTTTCCATTTCAAATTTAACATTCATAACTTAACTTTCAACGATAATTTAAGTTCAGCGTTCGACATTTTTACCCTGTTCCCCCTTAAATTTATCTTCCCGCGCGGCCAAGTGCTTTTTCAAGTTCGGCTCCGGCTGCGAGGTAATCGTAGATGGCCTGAAGGTAATTTGTTTTTGCCTGTGTGAGGGCAAGTTCGGCGTCAAAGAGCTCTGTCTGGCGGCTTAAGCCCTTAAGCCAGCGGCTTCTTGTGAGCTCATAGCTTCTTTCGGCCGATTTTACGGTCTGCCTCTGGGCTTCAATTCTTCTGTGAGCCTCTTCTACACTGGAAGCGTTTACCTTGACATCAGTTGCAATCAAATCCTTCAGGTTTTCCAGCTGCGTCTCGAGCTTCATTTTCTCAATTCTTGCCTGCTCAATTTTTGCGTCCGTCCTGAAGCCCGAAAATATAGGAACAGAAAGGCTGAGTCCTATTACAGCGCTTGCAGGCCAGCGCTGGTTAAAGTTATATGTATCGGCCTGGAGCTCGGCCTTCAGCTGTCCGAATGCGGCGAGCGTAGGCAGGTGGCCTGCAATTTCTGCATTTATCAGCTCGTCATTTGCTTTAATCTGAAGATCCAGGAGACTCAGCTCAGGTCTCCTGCTTAAGGCCTCCTGGGTTGAAGCACCTGAAAAATCGTACTGCCTTGTCAGCTCCGCGGCTGTTAGCGAGTCCGCGGGCTCAATTACATCGCCTGAAGGGAGCCCTAAAAGATTTCCAAGGTATGACTTTGCAATTGAAATGCCGTTTTCGGTTTTAATAAGCAGAGGCTTCATATTTTCAACAGCAACGAATGCCCTTAAAGTATCCAGTTCGCCTGCAAGTCCCTGCTCAAACAAAAGCTTTACATCCTTAAGTGCCTGCGAGCCTCTTTTTATGCTCTGCGTGAGTAAGTTATACTGCTCCCTTACAATAAGTATATTATAGTATGCTTTCTTAACGTCAGTAATTGTAGAGGCTCGCGTATTAATTATATTTTCTGCGCTTATCTCATCAACAATCTTAGCTGCCCTGATGCCTGCATAAACCGCTCCCTGGTAAAGAGGCCACTCGGCACTTATTGTACCTGAAAAGTTGTTCTTAAGCCCTATTTCCAAGGGCTGGCTGGGACCTAGTAAAAAATGCCCGTACTGGTCGAATGAAAAGCCCGGCATGTAGAAAACCGGGAGTTTCAGGTTTCTGATATACTGTCCCGTTCCTGTAACCGTGGGCATGGCATTGCCGTAGGCCTCTTTTATTCTTTGCTCATTTTTATCCTTATCATAATAGGCTATTTTAAGATTCCTGTTCTGTTCTATTGCAATGGAAACGGCGTCCTTTAGAGTAAGCCTTCTTACGCTTTGAGAATAGGAGGTGGAAGAAAGAATAAAAAGTGCTGCCATAAAAATGCTGAATCCCTTCAGCATCTTTCTGAAACTGAACGTGCCGGGCTCTTCTTCTTCCACGGGCTGCGTAACATCCGATTCAGGAGACTTTTCTTCCGAAGAGCCTTTCCCCTTAAATCTTTTTATAAAGTTTATGACTTTCACCTTGAGGTTTTCAACCTTTACATAAACTACGGGTACAAGAACAAGTGTAAGCATGAGTGAACTGATAAGTCCGCCAATAAGAGCCGTTGCAAGTCCCGATTTAAGTTCGGATGTGGCACTCATGGAAATTGCAATAGGAAGCATTCCGAAAACCATTGCGAAGGTTGTCATTAAAATGGGGCGCAGCCTGGTCTGTCCCGCCTCAACAAGAGCGTCTTTCATAGCCATACCTTCTGAGCGCATCTGGTTTGTACGGTCCACGAGCAGAATGGCGTTTTTGCCCACAAGTCCCACTAGCATGATAATGCCGAGTATTGAGAATATATTAAGCGTTTTCATAAACAAGGCCATTGCGAGCAGTGCCCCCACAATTGCAACAGGAATTGAGAAGAGTACAATAAACGGGTAAACAAATGAATTATAAAGCGCTACCATAATGAGGTAGACAAACAATATTCCAACCATGAGGGCAATAAAAAGGCTTCCGAAGGATTCCTCCTGCATCTGAAGGTCGCCTTCAAAAGTAACTTCTATTTCCGGAGGAAGTTTTAACTTTGCGAGTCCATTTTTAATATCCTCACCGATATCTCCGCTGGGGCGTCCGACAGCCTGTGATAAGAGGGAAATAGCTGCGGTCCTGTTTTTCCTCGAGAGCTGTGCAGGACCAATGGTCTGATATATATCGGCAAACTGGAAGAGGCGGATATTTTCACCCCTGTTGTTCATGAAAGTTATATTGCCGAGGTCCGAGGTTTTATTCCTGTCGAAGCGGTCAAGAATTATCCTGATGTCGTATTCATCGTTTCCATGGCGGAATTTTGATTCATCATCTCCTGTATATGCCACCCTTAAAGTAGCAGCCACCTGATCTAGTCCGATGCCGAAGGATGCCATTTTGGCGCGGTCTATTTCAACTTTTGTTTCAGGCTTTCCTTCACCGCTGCTGAGGCGTACGTCGGCTGTTCCGGGAATTTTCTGAACCGCATCCTTTATTGTATTTGCGGCTTTTTCCACTTCATTATAATCGGGACCGCTGATTAAAAGTTCGATAGGTGACATGTCTGAACTTCCGAAAATTCCTATTGGACTTACCCTCGGCTTCACGCCCGGAATGGCAAGGAGTTTTTCCTTCATCTGCCGGCTTAACTGAATATCACTTTTCATCCTCTGTGTTTTGGGGACAAGTGATACGTTAAGCTCTGCTATATTATTAGATGTGTAGCCGATAAAACCTTCCGAGGATGCTCCGGCATTGGCAAATACCTTTTTTACTTCGGGCATTTTAGAAATCATTTTTTCAGCCTGAAGCGTAATAAGGTTTGTCTCCTCGAGATTTATTTTCTCGGGCAGTTCAAGAATAACAGAAAGCTCGCCGCGGTCGGAAGGGGGCATGAATTCAGAGCCGATAAATCCCGTTGGGATAAGGGCAATTGATAAGACGAGAAGGAGTCCGGCTAATGCAATTACCTTCCAGCCGTTATTCAGGCCAAGCTTTAAGAGGCCGGCATATTTTTCTGAAATCCTGTCAAAGTTTTTTTCGACCCGGAGGCCGAAGCGTCCCATTGCAGTGTTTCCGGTCAGGCGCTGCAGTTTAGTAAAGCGTGATGCAAGCATCGGTGTAATAGTAAATGAAACAAAGAGGCTGAGCAGGGTTGAAACTACAACAACCATAGCAAACTGGCGCACTATGTCGCCTATAAGCCCCTGTATCATTGCTAGCGGCAGAAATACCACAACGTCCACCAGCGTAATTGAAAGTGCTGCAAAGCCTATTTCATTTCTTCCTTCCAGGGCTGCCAGGCGCTGAGGCTTCCCGAGCTCCATGTGTCGGTAAATGTTTTCGAGTACAACAATAGAGTCATCCACAAGAATACCAATTACAAGCGAAAGCGCAAGCAGCGTCATCAAATTAAGGGAGAAGCCGAATGCATACATGGCAATAAATGTTGAAACAAGAGAAGCCGGTATTGCAATCATTACAATAACAGAGTTTCTGAGGCTGTGCAGGAACACAAGCATTACTATTGCCACCAGAACAATTGCAATTAAAAGATCCCTGTTTACTGCGCGTGCTGCATCGAGCGTAAAGCCTGAAAGATCCTGCGCAACATCGAACCTCAGGTTTTTATCCTTATTGGCGGCTTCAATTTTCTTCAGCTTTTCATTTACAAGCCGGCTCACCTCAACAGCGTTGGCATCCGTCTGCTTCTGGACTAATACTCCAAGGGCGCTCCTGCCGTTAAGGCGGCTGTAGCTTTCAGCTTCTTTTGTGCCGTCTTCAATTTCAGCAATATCCTTTAGTTTAATGCTGCCCCCCTGGGCGGATCTGCTGACGATAAGATCTCTTAACTCATCAAGGGAGGAGAACTTGCCTGAAACCCTTACAATATACTGCCCGTCAGAATCCTTGATTTTACCGACTGGAAAATCGATATTAGAGCTTTTAACGGCCTGGAGAACCTGCAGTACCGGAATGTTATATGAGTTAAGCTTATCGAGATCGAGGTTTACCTTTATTTCTCTTTGCTCACCGCCGGCAAAAGTTACCTGTCCTACTCCTGCAAGCTTTGAAATCTCCGGTTTGATTTTGTCCTTCATGAACTGGTAGAGTTCTTCGGGAGGCATTTCTGCCGTTACGCCCATTCTTAGTATCGGCAGCTCTGTAAGGGAGAATTTCGAAATGACAGGGCTCTTTGCGCCGTACGGGAGCTGGTTAACCACTTCTCCTACTTTCCGCTGAACATTCTGCAGTGCAATGTTAACGTCCGCTGACTGTGTGAATTCAATAAACAGAAACGACACGCCTTCAGTAGAGCTGCCGCGTATGCTTTTTATTTTATCGATGCTTGAGACTGCGTCTTCCATGACTTTTGTAATAGAGGTCTCAACCTCATTTGGGGATCCTCCTGGATATACTGTCATAACAGTAACAAACGGGGGAGTGACGTCGGGTATCAGTTCATATCTGAGCTGATTGTAGCTGAAATAACCCAGCACAGCCAGCACTGTAAAAATTACTATTACAAGCGGAGGTCGTTTTATAGATAACTCTGTAATCGTCATTTTAATAATTCCTTATCTTTATATATATGCTTTAGGCTGGCTTGCCTTATTGTATGGTAACTTTGGCGTTGTCAATCAGGTTATTCTGCCCGCTTACCACAACATTCTCACCCGGGCGGAGGCCGCCCAAGACTTCAACTTTCCTGTTTGCCTCTTTTCCTGCTGCAATGTCTCTTAATTTTGCAACTCCATTTTCAACAACATAAATGCGCGGATTTTTAATGCTTGTTATTATTGCAGATCTAGGTATAGTAAGAGCCTGCCTGTCGGAAATGCTTGTAAATTTAACCTGGGCAAACATTCCTGCTTTAAGCGGAGTGCGGGAACTGTTAGGAATTATTATTTCTACAGGATAAGTGTGTGCATTATCGGCTTTGGAGCTGATGGTTTCAATTCTGCCCTTCAGCTCTGTTCCCGGGTAAACATCCGTAGTAAGAACGGTCTGTTCCCCGGTTTTAAGCCTGAAGACATCCCGTTCAGGAACGTTAACCCTTACTTTCAGTTTGGAAATATCAATTATATTGGCTACTGGTGTGCCGGGGGCCACCATAGTGCCCGGGTTTATAAATTTATCGGCAACAATTCCGGAGATGGGTGCCTTGATTTTTGTATCGTTAAGCGTTCGGGAGGCTGCAATATACTGGGCCTCGGCAGCAGTTGCGGCAAGACGGGCATTTTCAAGGTCTGAGTCTGAGATATTCTTTTCCTTAAAAAGCGCTTCCATTCTCTGGAGGTCTTTCTTAGACTTCTCAAAGTTGACCTTTGCGGTCATAAAGGCTGCCTTTTTAAGCTCATCGTCCACCTGGGCTATTGGCGAGCCTTCTTTAATATAATCTCCCGTTTTAATAAAGACCTGCAGGGTTCTTCCCTGAGTCTCGGAGATAACCATTACGTCGTTATTTGACTGTATGGTGCCGACGATGGAAAGCTCATCGGAAATAATTTCTTCCCGGGCGGGTTCAACCGATACGGTTACCTTATCCGTTGTTACAGACCTTTGTATCTGTGAAGATCTTGAAGCCTTATTCATGAAGAGAACTGCTATAATTATTGCGATGACAGCAGCAAAGCCGATAGTTAATTTCATCTTTTTCATTTGACGCCCCACTTTTTTATATGCTGGTTTTAACTGACAGGTAAAAGTTAACATTTGCGGGAAAAACGAAAAAGAGCAATTGGACCGAGGCGGCAAATAAACGGTCTGAAGCGTAAATTCAGGGGGATGAAATGGAGCCCCTAAGGGAGAATTAAAAATTAAAAAGTGAGATCAGGAAGAAGAAATTTGAGCGGGCGTATGCAGGCATACAACAAAACCGCGTTGCCGTACCTGCCAGCACAGCTGAACGCGGTTTATTCTGGAATTATGTTTTCCGGACCAGCCAGGGAATGGAGTTCCCGGCCGGCTTTCAAAAAATGTAAAATTATGCTTTATATCAATCCTTTTCTTAATGCTTTGGCTACGGCTTCGGACTGGCTGTGCACGTGAAGCTTTCTGTATATGTTTCTTATGTGATGACGCACTGTGTCTATGCTGATAAAAAGCGACTGCCCTATGTCCAGATAACTGCTCCCTTCGGCAAGCCCCGTTAATACCTCTTTTTCCCTGGATGTCAGGTCGAACTGCGAGTCGGGGAAAAGAGGATTTGTGTGCTGCTGAAATACAGTTACAACCTTTCGCGCAATGTGTGAGCTCATGGGTGAGCCGCCTTCGTATGCATCCTTAATGGCTTCAAGAAGCCTTAAAGGAGGTGTCCTTTTTACAAGGTAGCCGCAGGCTCCTGCGCAGAGGGCTTCAAAAATAACCTGACTTTCCTCGTAAACTGTTAGAATGAGAATGTTCAGGTCGGGGCATATTTTTTTTGCTTTGATAACCCCCTCTATGCCCGACATGCCAGGGAGCCCTATATCCATAAGCACTACGTCAACTCTTGTGCATTCAAGGCTGTTTAGAAAACTTTCGCAGTCGCCGTAGCTGGCGATGCAGGAGAAACCTTCGGTACCGTTGATCAGAGCCGAGAGTCCTTCCCGTATGGTCTTGTTGTCTTCAACTATAATTACTGATATCATATGTTAACCCGTATCATTTTGTTGTTTAATTCTTCCCTCATGGCCCGGTTATAAACATAAGGAATCTTATATATTAAGACGCCTTACTGTTCTTTATGTTTCATAAAAATTGTTTTGGAGCGCGGAATTTTACCGGAAAATTTTATCCTTGTCCCTTCTCCGGGTGCGGATTCCACAAGCAGGCTTCCCCCGATTGATTTTGCCCTGCGCCTTATATTGTTCAGGCCGTTACCCGGAGTACTTTGTTTAATGTCAAACCCCTGTCCGTCATCCACTAGTTCCATCCCAAGCTTCCTTCCGTCTATGGAAGTGTTCAGCTCAATCTTTTTAGAGCAGCTGTGTTTCAGGCTGTTATTGATTGCCTCCTTAAATATAAGAAACAAGTTCTGCCTGTACTCCATCGGAAGCTTGACATTGCTGAGCGCCTCAAGATTGTGTATCTTAAAGGAAACTCCTAGAGACGAAAATATTTCTGAATATGAATCCTTAAGCCTGAGTATAAGGTCGTAAAGCGTGTCGCGCTTTGGATTCACCACCCAGACAATATCGCTCATATTGTCTATCAGCTGCCCTGAAGTCTCGCTTATGTTAAGTAGCTTCTGTTTCACCTCATCCGAGCTGTTTTTGTTCAGCTGTGCCGCAATAACCTGGCTTTGTATTGAAATTTCCGTAAGTCCCGAGCCTATATTGTCGTGCAGGTCGGCGGCAAGTTTTGTTTTCAGCCTTTCGATTGCCAAAAGTTGGCTAATTCTGCTTACGATAAAATAAGTAAGCGTGCCGCCGATAAGAACAACGGAAAGGAAAATAAACCACCAGGTGCGCCAGAAAGGGGGGAGGATTGTAATAGTTACTTCGGCACCTTTTTCATTCCACACGCCGTCGTTATTTGAGCCTCTTACACGGAAGGCATATTTGCCGGGATCCAGATTGGTATAGTTGGCAAGTCTTCTTGAAGCATCAACATAATGCCAGTCGTCATCAAAACCTTCAAGCTTATAAGCGTAGCGGTTCTGTTCCGAATTAGTATAATCGAGCGCAGCAAATTCGAATGAGAAGAAGTTTTCTTTGTTAGATAAAACTATTTCATCACTTTGGCCGTCGACTTCCTTATTGAAAATTCTGAATGCGCTTATAACAACCGGGGGTATGTGCTTGTTGACCTTTATACTGTCCGGGAAGAATGCGTTAAAGCCGTTGATACCCCCGAAAAACATTTCCCCGGAACGTGCCATAAAGTAGGCTCCTCCGCTGAACTCCATACTCTGGAGCCCGTCATGCAGGTCGTAATTTATAAAAGCTGATGTTGAAGGTGTAAACCTTGAAAGCCCGTTGTCTGAACTGATCCAGAGATTATGTTCATTATCTTCCAGAATTCCATAGACCACGCCGCTTAAGGATCCATCCTGTATGTATTTGTAGAATTTACCCGAATGGGGATCGAACCTGTTGAGTCCTCCTCCGTATGTGCCGATCCAGAGAGTTCCCTGGTAATCCTCGTAAATTGTAATTACCCTGTTATCGCTCAGGCTGTTAGTGTTACCCGCATCGTGCTTGTAATTTATAAAGGTTCCCTTGCCGGGGTCAAATTTGCTGAGGCCTCCGCCGAAAGTGCCGATCCAGAGATTGCCATCCTTGTCTTCATAGATCTTATAAACCCTGTTATCCCCGAGGCTGCGGGGATCAGAAGGGTTATTTTTATAATGAATAAAAGAAAATCTGCCCTTGTTTCTTATAACCCTGTCAAGTCCTCCTCCGAATGTTCCCGCCCACAGGTTTCCCGCTCTGTCTTCAAATATTGAAATTACCTGGTTTTCGCTAATGCTTGTTGAATCGTTGGAATTATGTTTATAAACCGTAAACTTTCTGGTTCTCTTGTTAAAATAATTAAGTCCCGCATTATATGTCCCGATCCAGAGGTTGTCTTCCTTGTCTGCATAAACAGCCCTTACGTGATTGCTGCTTATGGAGTTTGGGTTAGATGGATTATTTTTGAAGCTCTTAAATTTATGCGTCTGACGGTTAAAGGTATTGAGCCCCCCCCTGTAGGTGCCGATCCAGATTTCTCCTTCTTTATCCTCTGCAAACGTCCATACAACGTTGTCGCTAAGGCTAGTGGCGTCGCCCGGTATATGCCTGTAATGTGCAAATTTATTTCTGCTGCGGTCGAACCTGTTTATTCCTTTTCCCAGGTGTGTGCCGATCCAGATTATTCCCGACTGGTCCTCGCATAGTGAAATGACATCGTTGTCCGAAAGGCTTCCGGGATTCAAAGGGTCGTTCTTAAATACGGTGAATTTTTCAGTATACGGGTCCATCCTGTTTAGGCCGCCGCCAAAAGTAGCTATCCATAAAGACCCGGTACGGTCCTGAATCACTTTCATAACCCAGTTGCTGCTGAGGGAGGTTTTATTGCCGGGAGTGTTTTTATAATGGATGAATTTTACTTTGGAAGGATCATCTTCTCTGAGGAAGTTCAGGGGCATTTTATTCAGGCCGCCTCCGAAAGTGCCCGCCCAGAGATTTCCGTCCCTGTCCTGGAAAAGTGAAGTTACTCGGTTATCTGCCAGACTGCCTGAAACCATGGGAATATTCTGAAAGCTTGTAACGTAGAGGTTCACCTCAGAGGAGCCCCGGCCGGTTTTCCTTTCAATTCTGTTAAGCCCGCCGCCGAAAGTTCCTGCCCATAGTATGCCGTTTTTGTCTTCCATCAGTGTAACTATTCTGTTGCTGCTGATGGAGTGGGGATCGCGCGGGTCATGCGTAAAATGTTTTATTTTCCCCGTTCCGGTGTCGAAGCTGAAGATTCCCTGTCCCCAGGTTCCAATCCAGAGTCTTCCTTTCCTGTCGCCGGAAATGGAAGTGATTGTCCTGTCGTTAAATCTGGAGAATGTAAGGGGGTATTCGGGAATGGCTGACATTAAAAGGCTGGTGTAGCCCGAATCGGAGCCAAAGCTGTATTTTGTAAACCGTTCTTTTTTCCTGTCGTATTTATTCAGGTTCCCGAGCAGTGTGCCTATCCACAGAGTGCCGGATTTATCCTCATAAACTGCAAAGACGCTGTTATCCGACAATGAGCCCGGCTGCTGTGGAATATTCCTGAAAATTTTGAAAGAATAGCCGTCGTATCTGTCCAGTCCGTCTGCCGTGGCAATCCACATAAAGCCCTGATAGTCCTGAATAATGGAGTTAATAGAGCTTTGAGAGAGACCCTGTTCAATTGAAATGTGCTCAAAAGCCGTGATATTATTCTGGGCGTAAATTGAACCGCTGCGGCAGGAAGGCAGCAAAAGTAAAAGACAAACAACTGCTGAAGGCAGAATCTTCTTCATTTTTAGGATTTCAGGGCGCATATTACGTGGCCAAAAATTATACAAAATATTAACTGCAATATGAATTTAATTATAGAAAAATAAAAGAAACATATTTGCCCTAAAGAGTAATGCTGCGCCTTTTATTTAAGATTCCACAAATTGTTGTCTGCCCTTTACTTTTATCTGCTGTTATAATTGTGCAAGTACTCATTAACGGATATATATACATAGTTATCACAGATCCGCATAAACTTTTCCTGTTTCCGGGGCTTAAAAAAGCGGTTTTCTGTTTCTCTGTGGGTGATAAATAATCTTCTTTATTGTATCAAACTGCAGATGGGGGAATTCATCCATCAGGCTTTCGACTGCATCATTGGTTCTGATGTTGTTGTCTTTCATCTGCCTGAATTTTTTTCTGATCAGGTAATCCCTCACCGATACCTCATCGATCAGGTAATGGCTGCTCAGTAATGAATAAACTTCGTCGCTGATAAGGTCAGCCAGGGGGTTCATCAACTTCCGATTTGCTGCATCCATGATAGTTCTCCTGTTGTAAAGTATTCTAAAGTTAAAGTTCCAGTTCCCAAACTTTCAGCCGGTTCACTATAAGGGTGAGCTGAAATAACCGGATGCCTCATAAGAATTGCTGCTAAAGTTTTTTCTAAATAGTAGATACCATTAAATAAAAACATTAACAATGACATGAAGATGCAGTTTTTGGATAAAATTGGACAAAAAAGGGCATATACCTGCATATTTATGCGGGTACATGCCCTTTTTCACCCCCATCCCATTGCCGGGCTTGTCAGAATTTGAGCAGTCTGGTGATATTAAATCCGAGCCTCCAGTTCTTGTTCTTGGCGGGATCCGCCGTCCCGGCAAGGTATTGTGAAGGATTTAAGGAGGTGCTGTTTGTAAGCATAATCTTAAAGAAGTGTCCGCCCGTATTAATTTCAATTGCGAAAGCCATCGGGTTTGCGTTCTGCCTGTAACCTGAAATTACCGGGGTCCATTCAAAGATCAATCCAAATCTGGACGTAAGGTATCCTTCAACGTATGTGCCCAGAGATACTGTTGACTCCACATCGCGTGTGAAAATATTACTATTATATAGATATGAAGGTACAATCCCGATGCCCAGTATTTTACCATAAAGGGTATTTATAATCAGCTGCCCATAGTACTGGTAGTTTCTTGTGTCTGTTGAACTCCTGCCTGTTTCTGTATTCCAGGCAGCTCCAAGCCGTAACGCCGCAACCAATGGCAGAAGTCCGTTTGGTATCTGAAGTAACTTGTATTTAAGCCTGAGGTCCACGTTTCCGTTGGTATTGCTTCGTCCTAAAGTAAGCGTCATATTATTAGTTAGGGCATAACCCAAGGCAAGACGCATAAATACAGGGCCGTCGAGGCCGAAAAAGGTTTTAATGCCGGTATTTACTAATGGAAAAAAGCGGTGCGATATTTCAAACTGAAAATCTCCCTTCTGCAGCATTTCGGCAGTAGGAAGGCTGAGCGACTCAGTAGAATGGAACAGATGAAGTTCGGGTACCTCTGTAACAGGGCTCCTCTTCCATTCAATTTTTTCTTCCTGGGCAATACAGACCGTGGAAAACAGGAAAAGAAGAGAGCAAATGAAGGAAAGCTTCCTTTTCATGACTAAACTCCTCATATTAAGTGCAGTGTGAAATATTTCCGGCTGTGGGAAATGGGTCATGACAGTTCATAAAAGATAATACTCAGCCAGTTTCTAAAATTCAAAGGAAAAAAGATAATCAGCAGTGGAAAAAAGGGCAAAAAAACGGTACCATATAAAAGAATGTAGAAGAAGACTTGAATTTCGGAAAAATTAGCACGATAATAGACACGGTATCTTAAAATTCTTTTTTCAAAAATAACGGGATAATTTAGTCCTTTTTATAATTTTATTTGACAAAGGGATTTTTTTTTAATAGCTTTTCAAGCAAACTTAAAAATGTTGTCCGACTTATTAACTTATATTTTTTATTTTTTCCGGCCGTTCTCACCTTGCCGGAAAGGAGAAAGTAAAATGAGAATAGTGTTACGAATACTTCTGCTTTTTTTACTTCTAACTGACATATCATTATTTGCACAAACTGGAGGAAAAATTGCCGGCGTCGTAAAAGACTCCCGGACAGGCGAACTCCTGATCGGTGCAAATATTGTCGTAGAAGGAACAAAAATGGGAGCCGCTTCAAATGTGGAGGGCTTTTATACAATATTAAACGTACCTCCTGGCAAATATAACCTCAGAGCAACTCTCATCGGTTATAATGGTATTACAGTTAAAGACGTTAGAGTAAATATTGATCAAACAACTACTCTGGATCTCTCACTCGTGGAAACTTCACTTCAGACAGCTGAAGTTGTGGTTATTGCAGAGACTCCTGTAGTTCAAAAAGACGTAGCTGCAAGCCGTCTTAATCTGAGCGGCAAGGAAATGGAAAACCTTCCTGTTGCACAGATTTCTAATATGGTTGGCCTGCAGGCAGGCGTTCAGGGAACCAGTTTCCGAGGCGGCTCAGCCGACCAGACAACCTGGCTCTTAAACGGCATCAGCCTGCGCGATGAGCGTTCAAACCAGCCTTATACAGGCCTCAGCACCACAGCAATTGAAGAAGTTCAGGTGCAGACTGGCGGTTTCAGCGCCGAATACGGAAACATCCGTTCAGGTCTGGTTAACGTTGTAACCAAAGAAGGTAAAACTGACCGCTTTGGCATAGCCTTCTATAGCCGCTACAGACCTACAGGTCCGAAACACTTCGGTGGTTCACCGCAGGACAGAAATGCATTCTGGATCAGGCCTTATGTGGATGATGCAGTTGCATGGTCGGGTACAAAAGACGGCGCCTGGGACCAGTATACACAGGAACAATATCCTGAATTTCAGGGCTGGAATGCTTTATCAGAACAGATGTTCAGGGATAACCCTTCAACGGCCTTAACGCCGCAGGAACTTCAGAAATTGTGGCTTTTCCAGCACAGAAGAAATACCGATATAATAAAACCTGATTATGATATCGATTTCTCTTTAACCGGATACTTCCCCGGTATCAGCCAGCACCTTGGAAATCTGCGCTTTTTGGCCGCATACAGAGGCACAAGAGAAATGTACGTGGTGCCTCTTTCACGCGAGGCGTATACGGATAATAACTTCCAGCTGAAACTGACTGCCGACCTGGCCCAGGGAATGAAACTTAACCTGGAAGGCCTCGTTGGACAGCAGCAGGGAACTTCAAGTAACGGCGTGGGCGACATCGGAATGTTCCGTTCTTCTACAGGTATCGCTTATCAGTTAAGCAATTTCTCAAATGCAAAAACAATTGAAAACAGAATTTTTACAAACGATTATTTTACACCTTCAACTGTTAATGTAAATAATATCGGTGCAAAACTGACACACGTCCTTTCTCCTAATACATTCTATGAAGTTACTCTCAGCCGCTTCCAGTCGAGATATGACACAAGTCCGGGAAGAATGAGAGACACCAGCAGAATCTACAAGTTTGGCAACAATACTTATGTAGATGAGGCTCCGTACGGTTTCTGGGAATACCCCAGCACAGGTGTTCAGGACTTCAGAATGAGCGTCGGCTTCAGTAACTCGAGGGATACAAGCGTTGTCAATGCATATAATCTGAAATTTGATATTATTTCTCAGATGAACAAGTTTAACAACCTGAAGGCAGGTTTTGAATTCGGCTACAGCGAAAACCTGGCCAACTACGGTTCATACGACAAGTATCTGCCCAGCGGAAGATACAGAACCACGTGGAATGCTTATCCTACACGCGGTGCAGTTTATGTTAAAGATAAGCTTGAATTTGAAGGTATGATTGCAGACGTTGGTTTGAGAGTAGACTACTCGGCGGCCAATTCAGACTGGTACGTGGTAAGTGACCCGTATTCAGGCGCTTTTTCTTCAGCGCAGTCATCCGGAATAGATACACTGCTTCAAAAGCAGCCTACAAAGGCTAACGTAACAGTCAGTCCCCGTGTTGCAATTGCATTCCCGTTAAGTGAAACAAGCAAGCTGTTCTTTAACTACGGTCACTTCCGTCAGCTTCCTGTTCCAACGAACCTCTATCTGCTCAGAAGATTTACTGACAATAACGCGGTTGTATATCTTGCTAATCCGAACAATCCGCTGCCTAGAACAATCATGTATGAACTGGGTTACGAGCAGAGTCTTCTGGATGAATACCTGGTACGCCTCTCAGGCTACTATAAGGACGTTTCACTGCAGCCTCTTTCAGTTTCCTTTACAAGCCGCAGCGGCGCTACAAATTATTCTACTCCTGAGCCAAACTCTTATGCCGATATCAGAGGTTTCGAAGCTACAATCAGCAAAAACCGCGGCAACTGGGTACAGGGTTTCATAAACTATACTTATATGGTTTCAACAAGCGGCAGATTCGGTTTTGCTGCTTATAATGAAAACTCTGCAGTTCAGAGAGAATATGAAAGACAGGCACTTAACAACTATAACCTGGTTACAAAACCTGTTCCTCAGCCATATGCCCGTGCAAATGTGGACTTTTTCACTCCACTGGAATTCGGCCCCAGGGTTGGCGGTGTATATTTACTTGAAGACTGGCGCTTAAGTATACTTGCAAACTGGAGTTCAGGCGGATACGATACATGGACCGGCGGCGGTTCAATTCCTGGCGTCCAGAACAACGTACAGTGGAAGGATTTTTATAATGTTGACCTGAAACTCGCCAAGAACTTTACTTTCGGTCCGTTAAATCTTCAGTTTTTTGCTGACGTAAAAAATGCGCTTAACCTGAAATATATGGATTATTTTAACGGCGAGGCAGGCTTTACAGATACAAGGGATTATGAAGCTTACATGAAGTCGCTGCACCTGCCGCAGAGTGTCTTTGCGAACATCAGGGATAATGAAGGCAACATTAAGCCTCTTTACTCAAATATTGGTACTCCCGGCGTGTTTATCTACGGCGATGATAAGCCCGGCGACTACAGGACCGGTGAATACCATGCATGGGATGAAAAAGCAACAGACGCCCAGAAAGCCGAATGGAAGAAGAATAAATCTTATATAGATATGCCGAACCAGGATTATTTCACATTCCTGAATCCCAGAGATATTTACTGGGGTTTAAGATTCTCATTAGAAATATTCTAATTTAGACGAGGAAAAAATGACAAAAATCTTAAATAAATACGCACTTCTATTTTTACTGCTGACTGTGGTAATTGCCGTGTGCCCTAAAGCCTCATTTGCACAGTATGCTTTCAAGAATATGAGTGTCGGATCGCTTCATAATTTTTATACTGCAATAGGCGGCGAAATAGAAGAAGCCCGCATGCCTAAAGAGCAGCAGGACGGCTTTGAATGGCCTGGTATCTATAAAAATCAGGATATGCAGTGCGCCACCGCACTGTGGATCGGAACGAAGGACTTTACGGATGCTTCCGGAAGTTATCCTTACAGAGTCGTTCACGTAGGTCCCAGAGTCTCCGGTACCGGTGAATTCTTCCCGGTGGAACTTAAAATGTACAGTAAATTCGATCAGCCTTCAATTACTGTCGACGGTAATCCTACTTTCGACAAGACTGTGGAAATTGACGAAGTAAAACCCGATCTTCCTTACGACAGGCTGATTGTAAATAAGGTTAATACTCTGATCGGTCTGTCAATGGAAAGAAAGATCTTCGAGTTCAGCCATCCTTACAATGATAACTACATAGTAATGGAGTATACCTTTACAAACACGGGCTACACCAGCGAAAAAAATGTAAAAGTTCTCAACCAGACACTTAAGGACGTTTACTTTTACTTCAATTACCGCTGGGCGCCCTGCAAGCAGACAAGATATGTTATTGGTAACGGCTCAGGCTGGGGCATGAATACAATGCTTGATGCCAGAGGCGACGGTGTACTGCCTGATCCCCCCGGAGAAAATTTCCGTACGCAGTTTGCATGGCACGGATACTTCCCCGATAAGATTGTTACATATAACAACATAGGCGGCCCGATCTGGGATCCAACCTCTTCTTCAGGATATGCACCTCCTTCGGATACAATCGGAAGGCTTGCAGCTCCTCAGTTCATGGGCGTTCTGACACTGCATGCCGATAAATCTGCATTGGATCAGTCGGATAATGCAAGCCTGCCCATCACTACTTATGAATCTTCCGACGTGTCGGCATATTCAGGAAACAGTGCATTTGACCTGGGTAGAATGAAAGACGAGTACACAAACTTTATGCTGAGGCCGACTTCAAACCCGCGCCATGCATACAGCGTTCATCCGGCAGCAATGGCCGGCGGACAGATTAACTTCAAGGAGTTTGCCAACCAGAAGAGTCCTCCTGCAAAAGGAACTCCCGGCGGTTTTTCAGCAAACAACTCCTACGGCCCATATACACTTGAACCGGGTCAGAGTGTAAAGATTATTATGGTTGAAGGCGCAGCAGGCCTCAGCCGCGAAGCTGCTGTTGAAATGGGCAGAAAATATAAAGATGCCTACAATACTCCCGCTTTCAATACTGTTGAAAAGGAAAAAAATGAATTTGTTATGACGGGCAAGGATTCTCTGATGCAGACTTGGAGAAGAGCAACAGATAACTACAATAATAACTGGAACCTTGTTCAGCCCCCGAGACCCCCGAAAATGTTCTCAGTTACCTCAGGCGGCGATAAGATAGCTCTTGCATGGGACAGCGATGATCCTTCTGTAAAAGGCTTTGAAATCTACAGGGCTCTCGGGCAGTACGACAGTACTTACCACCTTCTTTACAAGGCTGGTCCTGATGAAAGAAGCTTTGAAGACAAGACACCAATACGCGGCCTTTATTACTTCTATTATATAGTATCTGTCGGCGATCAGCAGCCTGCAAATGCTGCGCTCAATATTCCTGCATATACAATAAAAAGCAGCAGGTATTATACTCAGACATATGACGGTGCAAACCTTCTGAGGCCGGCCGGCAAGAATATAAGTGATGTAAGAATCGTTCCAAATCCATTCTTCATAGGCGCAGATGCCAATAAGCTCAGATTCGGAGATCAGTATCAGAATGAGCTCCATTTCTATAATGTCCCCGGTAAATGTACTATAAAGATATATACCGAGTTGGGTGAGCTTATAAAGACACTGGAAAATAACAGCGGCAGCGGTGACGTGTACTGGAGATCAGTAACAAGCTCAAATCAGCTGCTCGTAAGCGGTATCTATATCGCAGTAATTACCAATACCGAAACGGGTGAAAAGCACATTGCTAAATTTTCAGTAATCAGATAATTATTAGCAGGCAGGTAATAAAATGAAAAAAATATTAATTATAACTATAAGTTTAATCATCGGAACCATGCTCTCCGGCAGGCTCCAGGCCCAGGATAACCAGAAACTGGCTCAGACGGGCATGAAGTTCATGAATGCAACTCTGGATGCCAGAACTGCTGGACTCGGCGAGGCAGTGACTGCACTGGAAGGCAATGCGGCACTTCTTTTCGGCAACCCGGCCAGTGTTGCCCGCCAGGAGAATTTCTTCAATGGTACTGCAGGTTCCATGACATGGATAGCAGACATCAAATATATGTATGGTGCTGCTACATTTGCTCCCTTCGGCGGCGACTTCGGTATTATCGGCGTGAACGTTATGAGCGTCAATTACGGCGATTTTATCGAAACTGTTAAAGCTGATAATACACAGGGCTTTTATGAATTAGGTACCTTCCGCCCTTACGCCCTTTCTTTCGGCGTGAGTTATGCGAAGGCTCTGAACGACAAACTGGCCCTGGGCGGTTCAATTAAATATGCCAAACAGTCACTCGGCGCTGCTGTAAATGCAGTTGATGCCGAGGGGAACTATACAAAAAAAGATAACGTAAGGGGCGTAATGGCCTTCGATTTCGGCCTTCTTTACAGAACGGGCTTCCGCAGTCTTAACTTTGCCATGTCTGTAAAAAACTTCTCGCAGGAAATCAAGTTCGAAAAGGAAAACTTCCAGCTCCCCCTTACTTTCAGAATCGGCCTGTCGTTTAACACGCTGGACCTTTTTGAAAATATCGACAAAAATATGCATTCATTCCTTCTCTCAGTTGATGCAGTTCATTTCAGGGATTACCCCGAACAGCTCAGTATAGGCGGCGAGTATACATTTATGAATACAGTTTCACTAAGAGCCGGATATAACACCCCGGCAGATGAAAGAAGTTATACTGTGGGTGTAGGCGTAAAACAGTCATACCAGAACTATGGTCTTGGCGTTGATTATTCTTATACTCCGTATGGCATCTTTAATGCAGTTCACAGAGTAAACGTAAATGTTTCTTTATAAGTAATAGAAATTAAAAGTTAAATAAATGGTATTAATATGAAAAAAAATTTATACTTGAAATACTCATTGCTTTTGCTTCTGGGTGCAGTATTAATTACAAGCTGCGGAAAAGATGCTGCCCCTGTCCTGTATGATGAGTATAACAACAGCGGTACCGCCACTCCTGTGGTCAGTTCCATTTCTCCTGCCGACAGTGCGTGGGGCGGTTATGATACTTTGACAATATCGGGAACCAACTTTTCTCCTGTGCCGGCAAATAATCTTGTCTGGTTTGATAATGTTGAAACATTCGCTGTAGCTTCAACACCTACACAGATTAAAGTAGTTGTGCCGCATTACCCGAAAGATTCTGTAAAGGTAAGGGTTGATGTTACAACAGCTCACGAATACACACTGTATAACAAGCCCTTCAGGATCAAGCCGATGCAGGTAACAGCCTGGAACCTTACAATGAGTGAAGTTCCATATGTTATTGCACTGGATAAAGACGCAAACATTTATTCTTTTATTAAGGCATCCGGTACCGGAGCAGGTATACAGAAAGAGAATGTAAATAAAACTGTTACGCAGTACCTTCCTCAGGTTTCAGGCTATGACTGGAAAGCTTTTAAGATGGGACCGGGCGGAGTGCTCTATGCCACAAGAGGCGTAACAGCCATCTGGCAGATTCCTGAGACTCAAAAAGTCCCAAGTCCCTGGGTTACAAAAACACAGGGGATCACAGCCAATATATTTGACCTCGATTTTGATGCACAGGGTAACTGCTGGGCAGGCGGAGCTGGCAACTCGCTCTTCCGCGTAACTCAGGCAAAGGTTGGTACAAAGTTCACTATCGCCGCAGATTCAGTCCGCTCAATCAGGGTCTTCAATAATTATGTTTATGTGGCCGGAAAGAAAGACTCTGTGGAGAAAGTCTGGAGATACCAGATATCGGGCGAAACACTGGGCCAGGAAGAAACTATCCTCGACTTTAGTGCCAGGTATCCCAAGGTT
The DNA here is from genome assembly GCA_050259615.1 of Syntrophomonadaceae bacterium. Taxonomy (GTDB): domain Bacteria; phylum Bacteroidota; class Ignavibacteria; order Ignavibacteriales; family SURF-24; genus JAAXKN01. Next base: position 25,848 of record JBLNAZ010000213.1, read on the forward strand.
TCCATACGCGCAATTACTTTTGCAGTTGACGGGACAATGTATATCGGAACAAACAGCATTACTTCCCCGATTCTGGCGGTTTCTCCATCCGGACAGTTTTCCGACCTGCTGCCTGGAGTAACCAAGGGTTTTGTTACAAGTTTTGCTTCGTTTGGATCGTATCTTTACTATGCACGCGAGATAACAAGTTCTAAGGACGGTGATCAGAAAATATTCAGGGTTAATACTTTTAAGCAGATGGCCCCGTATTACGGAGCAAGCCTGTAAGTTACGAAAATTTAGTTTAAGGTTAAACAGTCAGAAAAAATATTTTTTTAACTTGACTTTTCCAAATAACCAAGGCAAATTATCACAACAAGGTTGGAATTTGTTTTCCCGGATGGAAAATAATCGTTAAAGACAGTGATTTATAACCAACTAATGTAGTAATACATTAAACATTCAAAAAAGGAGTAAATATGAAAAAAGTTCTCAACTGTTTGTTTTTAGCAGTACTGCTCTCCAGTGCAGTATTTGCTCAGGCTAAGGGCTGGAAAGCTGAATCAGTATTTCCGGCAGATTCCAGTATGAACGGTGGTGTTCACGGTTTAGCTACTGATCCTGACGGCAAGGTCTGGGTTGTTCAGTACTATGCAATTGCCAAAGATTCATTAAAGGTTAAAACAGTCAATGCTGATACAACTGCAGTTGTTGAGAAATACACTGCTGTAAGGGCAATCCATGTATTTAACCCTGATGGAACCGAAGCCAGCTTCTCGCCAATTTACTTCAATAAGGTAGGCGGAGTTGTTAAGGATACTCTCGGCGGCCAGACAATTTTCATTTCCAAGAGCGGCTCTACAACAAAACTTGCTAAATGGGATGTAAACAGCGGACGCGGTGTTGTAAGAGATTACGACGGCAACATGCTTGTTACTTACTGGGACTGGATCTACAAGTTCAACTACAAGACCGGTGAAGGCATGATGAACAGAATCAACTGCAATTATGGTACTACTTTTGGTGGTGCAACCAGGGCTGCTGTTGATTCATTGGGCAACATCTATGTAAGAGCTATCTATCCTGGTGCTCCTTTAAAGACATTCGATAAAACCGGTGCAGCCGGTGCAAACGTTACCGATAAAGCTGAAGGTTACGGAAGACTTGTAGAAGTTTCAAAAGACGGCAACATGGTTCTTAACCCCGGTTATTCAATCAATGTTGTTCAGAGATTTGCAAGAGCAAGCGAGTACGATCCTTGGGTTGGCGATACACTTATTCACGGCGTTGCCTGCGAATCTATGACATGGAATAAAAAAGGTCAGTTATGGTTCAGCGCTGGTTCTTTATTGAACAAGCCTAATCAGGAAGCCGGCGTTACCACAAAATGGAGCGCAAACACCTGGTACCTGTATGATTTTACATCTAAAACTACAGTAGACAGCTTAAAGTGGGTATACTTCACAACTAAAGAAGCTTCCTTCCAGGATGAAAGACCAAGAGCTATTGCTTTATCACCTGATGAATCAATAATTTACGTTGGTACATTCAGCAACGGTGCTGTCAGAAAATACGTCCTTGGTACAGTTGGTGTTGAACAGGAGAAATATACTGTAGTTAACAACTACGCACTTTCACAGAACTATCCTAATCCTTTCAACCCGACAACAGCTATCAACTTCCAGCTGCCTAAGGAATCTTTCGTAAGCCTGAAGGTTTACAATGCACTTGGACAGGAAGTAAGCACACTTGTCAGTTCAATTATGAAAGCAGGACAGCACACAGTAAACTTCAATGCTGCCAACCTGCCTTCAGGTACTTATATTTACAGAATGACTGCAGAAGGCGTTTCAATCACAAGCAAGATGCTTCTGCTTAAGTAATTTTGTACGGATTCGGAAACTTGAAACAAAAGCCGCGAGCAGCGGCTTTTGTTTTAAATAGGCATCTGTTTTATTTCTTAGTAATCAGTTTTTTACATACATAAGATCAATAGCACATGAAAAAAATATACTTTATACTCTCCGTATTAATATGCCTGCCGCTTTTAATTCATGCTCAGCCCATACCAAAATATGAAATGAGAGGAGTCTGGATGTCGCCAAGAAGCGGCGACTGGCCTCCGGTTCAGGGTACCGGCTCAGCAGAAATTCAACAGCAGAAGCAGTCATTGATTGACATATTTAATGCTCATAAATCTTACGGCATGAACGCCATCTTCTTCCACGTAAGGCCTCTGGGTGATGCTTTATATAAAAGCCAGCTCGAACCCTGGTCGCACTATCTTACAGGAGAACAGGGAAAGGCGCCTTCAGACACAAATTACGACCCTTTGCAGTTTGCAATTGAGGAAGCACATAAAAGAGGAATGGAACTTCACGCATGGCTGAACCCGTACAGAATAGTGGACCAGGGCGGCAGCCCGACAAAACTTGCCCCTAATAACGTTGCAGTGCTTCATCCGGAGTGGATGATCCCATGCAGTAAGACCCCTTACTATTTTATGGATCCTGGAATTCCCGAAGCCAGGGAGTTCCTGATAAAAGTTATTATGGATATTGTCCGCAGATATAATGTGGACGGAATTCACTTTGATGACTACTTTTATCCATATACAGAGTACGGTTCATTTAACGACGATAATTCCTTCTCCAAGTATAAAGGGACCTTTACAGACAGGGCAGCATGGCGCAAAAACAACGTCAACATGCTCCTGGCTGCAATCAACGACAGCATAAAGGCCGTTAAGCCATGGGTTAAATTCGGCGTCAGCCCTGCAGGCGGCATGGATGTAAACTCCGGTATATTCTGCGATGCTTTAGGATGGCTCAAGGGTAACTACACCGATATGGCTGGAAATGTACATTCAGGGACCGCATATATTGATTATATACTCCCGCAGCTCTATCAGGCAGGATACGGCGGAAATTTAGGTACCTGGAACTCTGAAAGCGTATTGAACAGCAGACACCTGTATATAGGGCAGCCCGCTTACCTTTTCGGCGGTACTGGATTTACATCAAATGAAATAGCCAATGAGACCAAAACAAACCGGACAAATCCTTTAATTAGAGGAGGGGTTTATTTCAGTTCAAGAAGCATCATTGGAAATTATGATCACTGTGCAGACTCACTCTTCTACCATTTTAACCAGTTCCCGGCTCTGACTCCGAAAATGACATGGATTCCGGGAAGTTCTTCAAAACCGAATGCGCCGAAAAATTTCAGGATCGAAAAGAATACATCCACAGGACTTATGGAATTCAGATGGGATAAACCAGCTGGATTAGATACAGCAGTCGTGTTTGTTGTATACCGTGCCGAAAGCAGTACTTTCGATAAGGAAGATGCAACAAAAATTTTAGGAGTTTCAGCCGGAACCGCTCTTACAGAACCGGAAACGCGTTATTCAATTACAAAGGGTAATTACTATGGTGTTACTGCAGTAAACCGTTTTTCAAGTGAAAGCGACATGAGCAATCTTGTCCAGTTCACACAGACAGACATTGCTCCAGCCGCACCGGAACTCTCACTGCCCGTTAACGGCGATACAAGGATCGGCTCACGTGCTTCACTTTCCTGGAGTAAAAGCGTTAATGCGGCATCCTATACGCTGGAAGTTGCAGTGGATTCATCTTTTACCCGGTACTTCAAGGTTGTAAAGGAAATTAAATACCTCTCGCTTCCGGTAGGACCTCTTTCTGCCCAGCAGCTTTACTACTGGCGCGTGAAAGCCAGCGGAATTGGAGGCGAAAGCCAGTACTCGAAGGTCTATTCCTTCAGATGTGCTACTCCGGTGGCACCAACACCCGTGGAGCCTTTCAAGACCTCCGGCGTTTCCTTAAACCCTACATTTAAGTGGAGACTTCAGCCGGGTTCGGATTATCATTTCCAGCTTTCCACTTCATCCACAATGACTCCGATGGTGCTTGATAAAAACGTTTTTGACACTACTTTAACTGTAACCGGCTTAAAACCGCTTACTACATATTTCTGGCGTATCCAGGCCTTTAATGATTTTGGAACAAGCAACTGGTGTGACGCTGTAGGCTTCAAGACCGGAGAAACCTCAGCAGTAGAAGATAAAGGGGAAACTGCTCCGAAGGAATACAAGCTATCGCAGAATTATCCGAATCCGTTTAATCCTTCAACTGTAATAAAATACAGCCTTGCCAAAGAGGGATATGTCAGACTCAGCGTATTTGACGTCCTGGGAAAGGAAGTTGCTGTACTGGTGGACAGAAATCAGAATGCAGGCAATTATTCCGTGAATTTTGATTCCAACAAGCATTACCTTACAAGCGGTATTTATTTCTATACGTTAAGAGCGGGCGGGTTTATTTCTACTCGCAAAATGATTATAGTGAAGTAAACTTCATCTTTATTTTCATATGAGCAGCGGCGGAATTTAATTCTGCCGCTGCTTTTTTTTTGCTTTTCTTAAGGCCTTCCTGCACTCTCCGGCTTTATCTCAATTGGATGAACATAACTGTTCTTAATTGCAGGTAATTTTGGTATTTTTCCTGCAGCAAAAAACTTAGTATCATATATTAAAGAAGCGCTTATGAAAAAAATTCTCTACTCTTTATTTGTTATTCTTTCCATATCGGCCTTATCTTACTCACAGACTTCTCCCAAGCAGGAATTAAGGGGTGTATGGATGGCTTCACTTGGAATTGACTGGCCTTCAACCAAAGGGACCGACGCCAGCACCATAAATGCGCAGAAAAATCAGCTTGTTAGCATATTCAATCAGCACAAGACCTATGGAATAAATGCAATTTTCTTCCACATAAGGCCCAAATGCGACGCAGTTTATAAAAGTGATATTGAACCCTGGTCAACATACCTGACAGGAAAGCAGGGAACTGCGCCGTCAGATCCAAATTATGACCCTCTCCAGTTTGCAGTTGCGGAGGCTCATAAAAGAGGCATTGAACTCCACGCGTGGCTAAATCCTTACCGTGTAACTGCCACGGGTGAAAATCCAGCTTCACTTGCTTCCGGCAATGTTGCAAAACTTCATCCGGACTGGGTTATTCAGTGCGTAAACTCTGGCACGTCCTACCCATACCAGTTCCTTAACCCGGGACTTCCTGAAGTAAGAGAGTATCTGATTAAGGTCATTATGGATATAGTGCGCCGGTATGACGTCGATGGTATTCACTTCGACGATTATTTCTATCCTTATACCGAATATGGAACGTTTAGTGATGATGCTGCTTATAATATGTATAAAGGCACATTTACGGATAAAGCTTCCTGGCGAATGAACAACGTGAACATGCTTCTTGCGGCAATTAACGACAGCATAAAAGCTGTAAAGCCATGGGTTAAGTTCGGCATCAGTCCTTCCGGAAACCAGTCCGTTAATACAGGAATTTTCTGCGATACTCCCGGATGGCTGCAGGGAAAATATACCGACCAGTCGGGCCAGAAGCATACGGGCAGTTCATATATTGATTACATCATGCCTCAGCTTTACTGGGCTGGCTACTACGGACGGCTTCCGCTATGGTCCGACGCTTCATTCTTAAACAGCCGCCATCTTTATATCGGGCTCCCATCTTACCGGTATACAGAAACCGGTTTTACACCCAATGAGCTGGGCTGGGAGATGAAAACAAACCGCACAACCCCTACAGTCAAAGGCGGCGTATTTTATAATTCCAGCAGTCTTACGGTTTACAACTACGCCGGGTGTACAGATTCGCTGATTCATAACTTCAACGTGTATGCGGCCATTACTCCAAAAATGACATGGCTGCCTGGAAACAGCACAAAGCCGAATGCACCGCTGAACCTCAGGGCTGAAAAGAATACCTCAACGGGAAAATATGAGCTTAAATGGGATGCACCTGCAAAAGCATCTGACGGCGATCAGGCATTCTTCTATATAGTTTACCGCTTTGAGACTGAGCCCACACAGGATATGCTGAATGATCCTTCAAAAATACTTGGCACCTGCGGCGAGACAACTCTTTCTTCGGCCTATGCAAAGTATTCTGTAACATCGGGCGACTATTATGTTGTTACGGCTGTTGACCGGTATTCAAATGAAGGTCCTATTAGCAATGTGTTTCATATGAACCAGCCCGACCAGATACCCTTAGCGCCTGTTCTTAAGACACCCATAGATCGTGCAGGAAACCTTGTGAACACTGCAACGCTTACGTGGGGAAGTGTTCCTCTGGCTGAAAGTTATGTCCTGCAGATTGCAAAAGACAGCCTGTTTACAAAAATAATTGCATATGCACCTGAACACAGGAAATTGTCTTATACGTATAATTCTGTAACCCCGGGAATACAATATTACTGGAGGGTAAAAGCTGCAGGAGCAGGCGGAAACAGTGAGTACTCTGCTCCATTTGAGTTTGAGTCACTCATAATGAGCACCCCCGTACTCTCAGAGCCTAAAAATGCTACATATAATGTTGTTCTTAATCCTGTATTCAAATGGCCCAGAGTTCTCAATGCCACTTCATACAGGCTGCTGTTAAGTTCAGACCAGAATTACGTAAACGTAGTTGTGGATACTACCATTGCAGATACGGCATTTGCGCTTTCGACGCCGCTTAAAACAGACAGTTATTACTACTGGCACATAAAAGCAAAGAATGCGGGTGCCGAAACTGGCTGGTCGGCAAGATGGGCTTTTCAGACGACTGCTGTTTCAGCCGTGCAGGATGATAAGTATGAAAAAGAGCAGAAGGATACTCAGGTGATGGAATATTCTTTGAAACAGAATTA
>JBLNAZ010000214.1:0-51816 GCA_050259615.1 Syntrophomonadaceae bacterium
TGCAGAATCTGCCAAACGTTCTTCTTACACCTCACATAGGCGGTAGTACCGAGGAGGCACAGTATAATATAGGGGAATTCGTTTCGAATAAACTCCTTGAATATGTTTATACAGGAAGCACTTTTACTAGCGTTAATTTTCCTAAAATTCAGCTTCCTTCAATAAGCGATGTGCACAGACTGCTCCATGTTCACGAGAACGTTCCCGGCGTGCTCTCGCAGATTAACACAATTTTTGCCCGCAACGACGTTAACGTTGTTTCGCAGTACTTAAGAACCAATGAAAAAATCGGATACGTTATTGCAGATGTGGACACCAAGTACAAGGAGTCTCTCTTCGAGGACCTGAAGCAGGTTGTCCGCACAATAAAAGTAAGAATACTTTAATATATTTACAGGACGCCCCCAAGTGACTGAAGCATATTACATATCCCCTTTTAGAACACTTAAAATTACGGCTGATGATGAAGCTGTAACCGGAGTTGATTTTATCCTGCCGGGCGAGTATGCTTCAGGCAGCGATCACCCGGTCTTAAAGGAAGCCATCCGGCAGCTTGATGAATATTTTAAGGGCAAAAGAGAAGATTTTGAACTTAAGCTGAAGCCTGAGGGTACGGAATTTCAGAAGAGGGTCTGGAATGAGCTCCTGAAAATCCCATACGGCAAAACTATATCCTACCTTGAACTGGCTGAACGCCTGGGCGATAAAAAAGTTATCCGTGCAGCCGGTACGGCAAACGGAAAAAACCCGATACCTGTTATTATTCCATGCCACCGTGTAATCGGCAGCAGCGGCAAACTTGTTGGCTATTCAGGCGGCCTGGATATTAAAGAATGGCTCCTCAGGCACGAAGGCAGCCTTCTGGAACTGGCCTTATAACATCCCGAAAAAAAATTCCTCAATAATCCCTTCTTCTGTAATACTTTTTCCCTCCGGGCGACATATCAATAAGCAATGCTATAACAAGTCCAATAATGGGAACGGTGGACCAGGAATTATCGAAAAAGTGAAACACCACGCTGTACCACAGCAGTGTTACGGGAAGGAAAATAAAGCCCAGCAGGGGCCAGAGTATTGAATGAAACATCCCCTGAAACCAGTTCGTTAAAAACCAGAGCAGGGCTATTGAAATTCTTGGGATGAGGACTGCAAAGATCAGCAGTAAATAGATCATATCTTTACCCCTTAAGGCTTATTACAATAATTTATAAAGAAATTAAGTAATAAAAAATTGAAATTCATGCAAAAACATGCGTAAAATACTGCGATATATGCAATTAATATACATGTGCCGGCAAAAATGCTTTGAAATACAGCATTAATTTCCATAGATTTAATTAATAGATTATGAAAAACATTAATACAAATATGACCCGGTCCACTGGATCTCTTACGGCTATGCATCATCATGCACATCATATTAACTGCACGGACAGTGTCGGATTGTATTAAACTGCATAAAAGTTTGAATTTTAATAACCCCGACACTTGCCGGGGTTTTTTGTTTTTAAAGCATAAGGATTAAAATTATAATGGAAAACGGAAACTTAAAGCTGGCTATTCAAAAGAAAGGAAGACTTTCTGAAAAATCGCTCGAACTGCTGAAACTTTGCGGGCTGGATATAGAAAACTATTCTGAAAGGCTCATTGTATCTGCCAGAAATCATAAACTTGACCTTTTATTCTTAAGGGATGATGACATACCGGAATATGTTCAGGACGGCGTGGCCGACATAGGGATTGTAGGCGAGGATGTAGTTTACGAAAAGCAGGCGAATATAACTGTAAGCGAGAAGCTGGGCTTTGGTAAATGCAGGCTCATGATAGCTGCTCCTTCAAATGGGGTTCCTGAGACTATGGAGGAAATAAACGGCAAAACTATTGCAACTTCTTACCCGAATATCTTAAAGCTCTTTCTGAGCGCAAATAACCTGCAGGCTAAAATAATTCAAATCAGCGGCTCGGTAGAAATTGCCCCTTCCATTGGGATGGCCGATCTTATCTGCGATATCGTCTCAACCGGCAACACTCTTATGATGAACAAGCTGAGCAAATCCTTTAATGTCTTTGATTCCGAAGCAGTTTTAATTTCAAATAACTCTCTGAAGAAAAACGAGGAGAAGTTTGCAATACTTCAGGACCTGATAGCAAGGATGCGCAGTGTGCTCTCGGCCAAGAAATCCAAGTATCTTATGATGAATATTCCGAAGGATTCGCTGGGGAAAATTACAGAGATCATTCCTTCGCTTAAAAGCCCTACAGTGCTGCACCTTGCAGATGAGGCTTCACTTGCCGTTCACGCCGTAATTCCAGCCGATCGCTTCTGGAGCATTGTAAACGACCTTAAGGCTGAAGGTGCCACGGGAATTCTTCTTTTACCGATTGAAAACATGATATTCTGAAACTAAACAGATTGGACCTAAAGATGAAGATCTACAATTTCAGGAATTTAGACACGAAAGAAAAGGAAAGCCTTTTAAGACGCCCGGCTGTGGACTTGAGCAGGATGTTTGAAGCCATAAGGCCGATTCTTGAGGAGATAAAAAAGGACGGTCTTAAGGCAGCTCTTAAATATGCCCGACAGTTTGACGGCTTTTCGGGCCGGGAGCTCAGGGTTTCAAAAGCCGAGTTTGATGAGGCCGAGAAAAATCTGGATGATGATGTAAAGCGCGCAATTAAAAAAGCAGCCGATAACATACAGAAATTCCACCTGAAGCAGGTGCCTAAATCCTATGAAACAGAAACAATGGCAGGTGTGCTCTGCTCGCGTGAATACAGGGCAATTGAAAGTGTGGGGCTCTATATTCCGGGCGGGAGCGCGGTACTTCCTTCAACGATGCTCATGCTTGGCATTCCTGCCAGAATAGCCGGATGCAAAAGAATTGCCGCCGTTTCACCTTCAAAAGATGGCAGGGTTAACGATGCCCTGCTCTATGCGGCAAAGTACATAGGAATAACAGAATTTTACAAGATCGGCGGCGCTCAGGCAATTGGTCTGCTTGCATATGGTGATAATGAATTCCCGAAGGTGAATAAAATTTTCGGTCCCGGCAACCAGTACGTTACTGCTGCAAAGCTCCTTGTGAGTATAGACATGGACGGGTGTCCGATTGATATGCCCGCCGGGCCGAGCGAGGTTCTGGTAATTGCAGATGAAGCATCCGAGGCATCATTTATAGCAGCGGACCTGCTTTCGCAGGCTGAGCACGGACCTGATTCCCAGGTTGTACTTGTTACAACTTCACAGAAAGTTTTATCACGTGTGCTTGAACAGCTTGAGAGCCAGCTGCAGCTTCTTCCGAGGAAGGACACAGCCATAAAGGCCCTTGAATCTTCGTTTGCCCTTATAACTGAAACGATAGAGGATGCCTTCAGATTCAGCAATTTGTATGCCCCTGAACATCTTATACTTCATATTGAAGAGCCTGAAGCCTGCAAGGCGCTGGTCATAAATGCAGGTTCTGTTTTCTTAGGCAGGTATTCACCTGAGAGCGCGGGCGACTATGCATCGGGTACAAATCACTCCCTGCCTACATACGGCTATGCAAAGTCGTTCGGAGGAGTAACAGTTGAAAGTTTTATGAAAACAATGACATTCCAGAAATTAACGCGTGAAGGCTTAAAGAGTATTGCCGGGGCAATTGTAACGCTGGCAGAAACAGAATCTCTTTCGGCGCACAAAAACGCTGTAACGATAAGGTTAAATGAATTATGATAGAAAAATTAGCCAGAAAAAATATATTAAATCTTAAGCCGTATACTTCGGCAAGAGATATGTATTCAAAGGGAATACTGCTGGATGCAAATGAAAACAGCCTGGGTACTACTGCCGAGAGCTATGAAGATCTTTACCTGAACCGCTACCCGGATCCGCACCAGGACGACCTTAAAAAAGCAGCAGGAGAATATTTCGCCATAGAAGGCAAAAACCTCTTTTTCGGCGTCGGATCGGATGAAATTATAGACCTTTTAATCAGGATCTTCTGCGAGCCGGCGAAGGACACGGCCATGATTCTTGATCCCACGTACGGCATGTATCAGGTAGCCTGCGATATAAATAACGTAAGGACAAAACCTGTTAATCTGACGGATGATTTTCAGATAGATTTAGAAGCCGTAAAAAAGAATTTCGACGAGACGGTTAAGATTATTTTCCTCTGCTCGCCAAACAATCCCACGGGCAATCTCTTAAGAAAAGATGACGTGCTTCAGCTCTGCAGAACCTTCAACGCCGTTATTGCAGTGGACGAAGCCTATGTTGATTTTGCCGGGGATAATTCATTTATTAAAGAGGTTGAACGCTATGAAAACCTGGTTGTGCTAAGGACATTCTCCAAGGCCTGGGGACTTGCGGGTATAAGGCTCGGTTTCTGCGTGGCAAGTGAAGAAGTCATCAGTCTGCTCTTTAAGGTTAAGGCACCCTATAATGTCAGTTCCCTTACGCGTCAGGCCGTAATCAGCGCCATTGGAAACAATAAGAAGAAAGACGGGTTTGTTCAAAAGCTCATCTCTGAAAGGGAACGCGTAAAGGAAGAACTCAGCAAAATTCCGGGCATACAAAAGGTCTACGATTCCGACGCAAACTATCTTCTTTTCAGGTGCAGCAATGCAAAGCTCATTCAGAAGAAAATGGCCGATGAGGGCGTAATTATCCGCGACAGGAGCTCTTACGAGATGCTGAAAGACTGCCTGAGAGTTTCAATAGGTACAGAATATGAAAACAACAAATTCCTGGAAGCAATAAGAAAACTATTATGAATAAAGTTGTAATAGATAAAGAATTTTTTGATCTTAGCTCACCTCTTGCCCGAGGTCTTGTTACGGGCTTAAGAAAGCTCAGCCGCAGAAACCTTATTTTAGAAATAAAGGGCGGAAAAGTAAATGGCGCTTTGGCCCGGGTGCTTGCGCTTGAAGATATAAGCCTTGGCAGGGCATCAAAGGAATCGGGAGTAGATTATTACATTACAGCTTCCGGAACCATAGATAATAGCAAAGGCGTAATAGCTGTAAAAGAAGATTCTGAAACAGACGATTTCGGCAAAGCCTGTGCACGCATCCTCAGAAGCTTGAGGCACTCTGTAAAGACAAGAAAAACAAAAGAAACCGACATAAATGTTGAAGTTTCTCTGGACGGGGAAGGCCGCTCTGAGATAAGCACCGGGGTCGGGTTTTTTGACCACATGCTGGAGCAGATCTCAAAGCATGCCAACATAGATCTTAAAGTTCAGGTAAAAGGCGACCTTTTTGTGGATGAGCACCATACTGTTGAAGATACAGGCATAACCTTAGGTATGGCAATAAATGAAGCCCTGGGCAACAAGCTTGGCATCAAGCGTTACGGATTTTTCCTTCCGATGGATGAATCCTCTGCACGCTGTGCGGTTGATTTAGGCGGAAGGACGTACCTCAACTTCAAGTGTAAATTCAGGAGGGAGAAAGTTGGCGGCTTTCCGGTTGAACTTACGGAAGAATTTTTCCGCGGACTGGCCTCGGGCCTTAAGGCCAATATATTCTTAAGGGCAAAGGGGAAAAACGACCACCACAAAATTGAAGCCCTCTTTAAGGTTTTTGCAAAAGCATTAAATGAGGCGCTGAGGATGGACGAAAGAAATGAAGATAAGTTACCATCAACTAAAGGAGTTTTATGATAGCTCTTATTGATTATGACGCCGGGAATACGGCTTCAGTTGCCAATGCCCTGGAGCATCTTGGGCATGAATTCGTGCTGACCAATAAGGAGACGGAGATCTGCAAATCTGACAAGGTTATATTCCCGGGTGTGGGAGAGGCCTCCTTTGCAATCAGGCAGCTTCACCGCTATAACTTAATTAATCTTCTCAGGATAGTTAAGAAACCTCTTCTTGGCATCTGCCTTGGAATGCAGCTTTTGTCGGAGTATTCCACCGAGGGGAATATTCCGTGCCTCGGGGTTGTGCCGGGAAGGGTTGAAAAGTTTGATTCCACAAAGGTAAACGTACCCCATATGGGCTGGAATGAAGTGTTCCGGAAAAAAGAAAGCAGGCTTTTTAAGGATATAAAAGACGGGGAGTTTTTCTACTTCGCAAATTCCTATTATCTGCCTGTAAATGAATTTACCACGGCTACAGCCAACTACGGCATTGATTTTACGGCGGCTTTGGAAAAGGACAATTTTTACGGGATCCAGTTTCATCCGGAAAAGTCGGGCGATGCGGGTCTTAAACTGCTAAATAATTTTCTTGAACTATGATTGTAATACCAGCAATAGATTTATATCAGAATAAAATTGTGAGGCTGAAAGAAGGCGATTTTAGTAAGGTGACCTTCTACCCTAATACCCCCCTGGAGCAGGCAAAGATTTTTGAGGAGAACGGTTTTTCATGGCTGCATATGGTGGACCTGGAGGGCTCAAGGACGGGAAATGTTTCAGTGCTCGACCTGGTAAAGGAAATAAAAGCCGGTACAGGACTTAAAATTGAGTTCGGCGGGGGCGTCAGGGATGAAGCCTCGGCAAGCCTCATTTTGTCTTCAGGCGCTGACCGCCTGATAATAGGATCTTTATCCGTCCAGAACAAAAAGGAATTTGTGCATATACTTGAAAAGCACGGCGCTGAAAAGGTAATAATTGCAGCTGACGTTAAAGACGGCATGATTGCAGTTAAAGGGTGGACGGAGCAGACCTCTGTATCCCTAACGGGGCACATTAAATACTGCATGGATAAAGGCGTGGATACTTTTCTTTGCACTGATATCTCACGCGACGGAATGCTCTCGGGAACAAACACCACGCTCTATTCTGAAATTATGGCTGAATTCCCGGGCATTAAGCTGATTGCCTCGGGAGGCATTAAAGATATTCAGGACGTGAAAAAAGTTTCGGAACTAAAGGTCTACGGGGTTGTAATAGGTAAAGCAATTTATGAAAACAGGATCAGCTTAAAGGAGCTTGCAGAAATTGGTAAGTAAGAGAATTATTCCGTGTCTGGATGTAAAAGACGGGAAAGTGGTTAAGGGAACAAACTTTGTTAATTTAATAGATGCCGGAGATGCCGTAGAGCTTGCAGAAAGATACAGCAGCGAGGGCGCAGATGAACTTGTGTTTCTTGATATAACGGCTTCGGCTGAAAAAAGAAAAACCCTGATTGGACTGGTGGAGAAAGTGGCAAAGGCCATAAGGATTCCTTTTACAGTAGGAGGGGGGATTTCGGAGCTTTCGGACATTGAAAGCCTTCTTAAGGCGGGAGCCGACAAGGTATCTCTTAATTCCTCGATAGTGCAAAATCCGGATCTTATTACACAGGCCTCAAAGCGCTTCGGCAGCCAGGCTGTAGTAGCAGCAATAGACGTAAAGCGTAATGGGAATACATATAAGGTCTATGTAAAAGGGGGACGCGAGGAAACAGAGCTGGAAGGGCTCCAGTGGTGCAAGAGGACTTGTGAGCTCGGGGCAGGAGAGATACTCCTTACCTCGATGGATAAGGACGGTACAAAGGACGGCTACGACGTGGAGTTCCTCCGGAAGGTCACTTCTTCAGTCAGCATCCCTGTCATTGCTTCAGGCGGAGCAGGTAAAAAAGAGGATTTCCTGGAGGCTTTTCTAAAAGCTCAGGTCGATGCCTGCCTGGCTGCAAGTCTGTTCCATTTCAGCATTCTTGAAATAAAAGAGTTAAAACAGTACTTAAAGGAGAATAATATAAAAGTAAGGCTTTAAGGTTAATTATGATAGATATTAGCAAACTGGACTTTAGTAAAATGGGGGGACTTATCCCTGCAATTGTAGCCGATAACTCGAACGGGGCCGTCCTCATGCTCGGTTTTATGAATAAGGAAGCCCTCGTTAAAACAATGGAAACGGGACTTGTTACCTTCTTCAGCCGTTCTAAAGGCAGACTCTGGACAAAGGGGGAAACTTCCGGCAGTTATCTTAAATTGGTCAGCATGACCCAGGACTGTGACAATGATTCTCTTTTAATAAAAGCCCATCCTGAAGGCAATACCTGTCACACCGGGGCTTATTCATGCTTTTTTCAGGAGAAACCAGCATCCATTGACTTCTTAAACAATCTTTTCTCTTTAATCAAGGACAGAAAAGTAAAGCTCCCGGAAGGCTCTTATACCACAAAGCTTTTTAAGTCGGGCACCAATAGAATTATACAGAAAGTGGGTGAAGAGGCCATAGAAACCGTAATTGCAGCCAAAAACAGGGATAAGAAAGAGCTGATAAATGAGACTTCGGATCTGATTTACCATATGTTTGTAATGCTGGCTGAACAGGAAATTGAATTTACCGACATTGTAAAAAACCTGGAAATGCGCCATTCCAAGTAATTTGCCATAAACTCTGAGGCAGAGCGGGATCTTTCCTGGGTCTGTCCCAGAACATTTCTGCCTGGTTCAGGGAAAATTCTCATTTTTGAAAATTCCGTAATTACCTTTCATTGTTTTTTTTCTTATTTTTGCTCATCATCTAAATTAAACTTTCAGAAAGGCGTTGCTGTTATGCTAATGATTGAGATTCTGCCCGATAAATGTGATTTCTGCGGCTGCTGCGTGGGTGTCTGCCCTGAAGATGCCATTGAGCTTAAGGAAGCAGAAATCAGAATTATAGAGGATTTGTGCACCAATTGCTGTAAATGCGTCTGGAGCTGCCCTTTTGAGACCCTGAAATTCAACAAAAAAGAAACCGCGAGGGTGAACGTTGAAAGCTGAATATGATCTTATTGTTGTGGGTGCCGGCCCGGCCGGATCTATGGCGGCCAGATTTGCCGCTGAAAAAGGGATTTCGGTACTGATGCTGGAAAAAGACAGGGACGTTGGTTATCCTGTAAGGTGCGGCGAAGCTGTAAGCAAGGCTGGAATTGAGGAGTTTCTTAGTCCCGACCCCAGGTGGATCGCTTCTTCAATAGATAAATTTTCACTTATTTCCCCTGATAATTCCGAAGTAGTAATTCAATTCTCCGATACGGGTTATATACTTGAAAGAAGAGTCTTTGATTATGAACTTGCCAAACTGGCTTCACTTTCGGGGGCTGAAGTGCTCACGAGAGCCTACGTTTCCGGTCTGATAATGGATAATGGCCGTGTAGCAGGCGTAAAATACCAGTACAGGGGGGAGGAAAAAGAGGTCAGGGCAAAAGTTGTTATTGCAGCCGACGGCGTTGAATCGCGCGTTGGGCGCTGGGCAGGCTTAAAGACGCACGTGGACTTCCGCGATATGGAGTGCTGTGCTCAGGTTACAGCGTCCAATGTAAATGTCGATCCCAATACTTGCTATTTTTATTTCGGCAAGGATGTTGCCCCCGAGGGCTACCTGTGGGTTTTCCCCAAGGGAAACCACTCGGCCAACATAGGTCTTGGCGTAAGCGGATTTACGGGCAAAAGCCGTTCTGCAATTTCATACCTGAACAGTTTCATGGACAAGAATTTTCCGGATGCCCCGGTTTTAACTTCAATTGCCGGCGGCGTACCGTGTTCAATAACTTTAGGAAGGATTTCCGCCCCGGGCATAATGCTTACGGGTGATGCTGCGCGTCAGGTAAATCCTCTTTCAGGAGGCGGCATAATAAGCGGCATGATAGGAGGTTCCATTGCGGGCAGAATTGCGGCAGAATCCATACTTAACTGCAGGCCGGATCACATCATGACATACGACAAAGCCTGGAATGACAGGCTTGGAAAGCGGCATGAAATATTTAACCGCATTAAAAATGGAATTTATAACTTCTCAGACGAAAAATTTGATTCCATTGCCCATTCTTTTCTTAAGGTGTCTGAAGACAAAAGAACACTGGGCAGTTTGTTCAGAACGGCGCTGTTTAATCAGCCATCCTTACTTTTGGACGTAGCCAGGGTATTTTTAGGATAATGAAGAAGATAATTTTAGAACTTTTAAAGAAGAACTTCGAGTTTATAAAGAACAACTGGACCAGTGTTCTTTTAAAGCTCTTTGAGGGAAAGCTGACCGAAAGCCAGATTAATCTCTTTGTGGAAAGCACGCTTGACGTGATAAGAGAAATTCTGGAAAAATCCGACTATTCTCTGGCCGATAATTACCTGATTGATATCTTTAACCTGTTTGAAAATGCCAAGCTGAACCTTCTCGAAGTAAGCCAGTTGTTTAACAACGGCAGGGTATCCATTCTGCACTTTATTGATAAGGACAAGAATTCAGGCTACGACCCGATTATTATAGTGGAATTTGTGGATGAAATAATTGAAAACCTTTATGCCCGTTACAGCATGCTGCACCAGGAAGCGCAGATGAAGGAAATCTCGCACGACCGCGACAGCCTGGCCTTAAAGCTTGAAATTAACCAGCAGTACCTGAAAAATATTCTTCACACTTCCGACTCAGCCATAATGCTGATAGACCAGAACGAAAAGTTTATTGCATGGAATAAAGGCGCCGAAATAATTTTCGGCTACAATGAATCAGAGGTAATAGGGCAGCCTTCTTCGCTTCTGCTGCCGAAAGAAGAAAAGTACTTTAATGAGCTGGAATATATAAGAAGCGAGGTCATTCAGCGCGGCTTTGTAAAAATAGCCGAAACCGAAAGAATGACAAAGCTCGGGAAAATAGTATCTGTTGAACTTAACATTAAGCTTCTTCCCAGCAGCGACGGTGAATACATAGGAAGGTCTGTAATTATTAAAGATTTTACGGAGGTTAAGAAACTTCAGCTGCAGATCGATCAGTCGGAGAAGCTTGCCGTTATAGGGCAGCTTGCTGCAGGTGTGGCTCATGAGATCGGCAACCCGCTTACCTCCATATCCTCCATTGTACAGATACTTCAGAGGCGGTCCGGAGACACGCTTTTCAGCGAGCAGCTTGCAAATATCAAGCTGAACATAGACAGAATTTCCAGGATCGTGCGCGAGCTTGTGGATTTTTCAAGGCCCCCGAGCCATGAAATGCTCCTCATTCAGATTACAGATGTTATAAAGACAGCTCTTGGCATCGTTAAATACGATAAGAGGGTTAAGAAGGTGCTTTTCGAGACGCGGCTAGACACCGACCTGCCTAAAATTAATATTGTGCCCGACCAGATTCTGCAGGTTTTAATTAATGTTCTCTTTAACGCCCTGGATGCAATAAACGGGGAAGGGAAAATTGAGGTTGTTTCATCGCACGACAGAGACTTTGTCTATATTGAAATTCTGGATAACGGATGCGGGATGGATAAGGATACCATAGGCAAGATTTTCGATCCGTTTTTTACGACCAAGGAAGTCGGCAAGGGTACAGGTCTCGGGCTTTCGGTCAGCTACGGCATAATGAAGAAATTTAAGGGTGACATACTCGTTAAGAGTCAGTTAAAACAGGGAAGCAGCTTTACGCTTAAGCTGCCGGTACATCAAAGTGTTAATTAATTTATTGGAGTTGTTAAATGTGTGCTAAAGTGCTAATTGTAGATGACGAAAAAGTAATCCGCGAGTCGCTGGAGATGCTCCTGAAAGATGAAGGCTATAAAGCGGAAACTGCAGCAGATGGTGAGGAGGCACTTCAAAAAATCAGCAATAATGATTTTGATGTCGTTTTAACGGACATTAAAATGCCCAAAGTGGATGGAATTGAACTGATGCAGAAAGCAGCCAGGATATCACCTGAGACTTTCTTTATCATCATGACGGCTTATGCGTCGGTTAAAACCGCAATTGAGGCTTTAAGGGAGGGCGCTTATGATTATTTTATTAAGCCTGTAGAGTTTGACGACGTCATTTTGCGCCTGAAAAGGCTTATTTCCTATAAAAAACTCTCAACTGAAAACAAATCACTTCGCCAGAGGCTTTCCTCTGAAGCGGGCTTTCAGCATATTATAGGTAAAAGTGAACCAATGCAGAAGGTTTTCGACCTGATTACACGCGTTGCACAGACCAACAGCAATGTTCTGATAGTTGGTAAAAGCGGTACAGGAAAGGAACTGGTTGCAAAGGCCATTCACTTTAACGGTCACAGAAAAGAGCAGATCTTTCTGCCTGTAAACTGCGGAGCAATTTCTGAAAACCTCATAGAAAGCGAGCTTTTCGGGCATAAAAAAGGAGCCTTTACCGGTGCAACAGAAGATAAAATGGGACTTTTTAAGGTTGCAGACGGCGGAACGCTCTTCTTAGATGAAATTGGCGACCTTCCTCTTAACATGCAGGTAAAGCTTCTGAGGGTTCTGGAAGATAAACAGTTCATTCCGGTTGGCGGAACAAGGCCCGTTACTACAGACGTAAGAATTATTGCAGCAACTAACCAGAACCTGTTCGAGAAAACCAAAACCGGAGAATTCCGCGAGGATCTTTACTACAGGCTGAACGTTGTGGAGATTAAACTCCCTTCACTTAATGAAAGAAGGGAAGACATACCCGTTCTGGTAAACCATTTCATTGAAAAGTTCAGAATTGAGATGGGGCGCAAGATTGTCGGTGTAGATAATGAGACCATGCGGCTTTTAATGAACCATGACTGGCGCGGCGGTGTTAGAGAGTTGGAAAACGTAATTGAAAGGGCCATAATATTTGCCAGGGAAGAGGTTATTACGATTAATGATCTCTCTGACTATCTCAGAGGCAACACCTTCAGCGATAATTTTCCCGACGCCCTTAAGGATGCACTTAAGATCTTTGAGCGCGAACACATTATAAAAACAATAAAAAAGTACAATTACGACAAAGAAGAAGCCGCAAAAGCTCTCATGATAGGGCTTTCTTCCCTTTACAGAAAAATGGAAGAGCTGGATATTCCCACAAAGGCACCTAAAGAAGTGGAAGAATAATTAAGGCTTAAGGCTTTTTATGAATTGAATTTAACATTAGTCTTATTTATATTTAGAAATAAAATTTTAGAAGGCAAGGTAAACCATATGAAAGCAGGAATTCATCCCTCATACAAAAGAGCTACTGTAAGTTGTGTATGTGGCAATACTTTTACAACCCGGTCAACAGCCGGAGATATAAAACTTGAAATTTGCGCAAATTGCCATCCATTCTTCACCGGAAAGCAGAAACTCATTGACTCAACCGGTAGAGTAGAAAAATTCAACAGAAAATACTCAAAAACAGCAGCAAAATAACAACTTTTCATGGATATCTTTAACGGAAATTTTTTCCGTTAAAGAGCTCCCTTTTTCCCTTTATAGCAGCTGGTCCTGTCGCTTCTCTCTTTGCAGCTTCCCATTTGATGAAACAAAATTGGTGCATTGAAGCCATTTTTACTAAATTATCTTTTGGTTTCTGCATTTTGCCAGATCTTACTTATGGTGGGCTGGCATTTTTCATAGCAGTGTGAGTATATTTAAATAAAAATACATTTTCACAGAACTAAAGAGGGTGCCGTATGCAGTTATGCATTTTCGAAGATATATATTTCGACAGGCTGGAGCCGCTTATTTATTCAAGGCCTACGTACGATCTCATCTGCGGTATTAATTCCCTGAGGGCGAAAATCCTTCGTGCCTATCCCGGCGTCAGGTACTCGCTACATTGCAGGCAGTATCTAGAACCCGTAATTAAAGCAAAAAACCCGAGTGTGGATGTAAACAAGATAGATGACGATGCCTGTCTGTTTATAAATGGCCGCATACTTGCCCCTCCTGATATGATAAGCCAGATTCCCCTGGATGACCACGAAAACAGGCTTTACCTGAATAAAGGAACCATCATTGCAGCCAGAGTTTCTGGCAGTAAATTAAACGAGCTGAAAGGAAACCTTTTTGACCTTTTCTCTATGGCCGACTTTGACGGCATTCCTGCTGAACAGGTGGAAATAAAGCATATCGATTACATCTGGGATCTGACCTTAAATAACCGCCAGCAGCTTTTGTGCGATTTTGACATACTTACTAATAAAAAAGAAGAAAGGGTGCTTGGGAAAGTCTACCCAGGAGCTCATCTACTGGAAAAAGACAATATTTTTATTGACGCCGGAGCCGAGATAAAGCCGGGTGCAGTTCTGGATGCGGAAAAGGGTCCCATATATATAGATAAAAATGCCGTCGTGTCGGCCAACGCCGTCATTGAAAACGGGGTTTATATTGGAGAGGCAAGCCAGGTAAAAAGCTGCGCCAGAATTTATGATAATGTCAGCATAGGCAAGGTATGCAAGGTGGGCGGAGAAATTGAAGATACAATTGTGCTGCCTTATTCAAACAAGCAGCATTCAGGATTTATGGGGCATGCATATCTTGGTTCCTGGGTCAATATAGGTGCCGACACGAACTGCAGTGATCTTAAGAACAACTACGGCTCGGTTAAAATTTACGTCAATGGCGAGGTAGTTGACAGCGGGACGCAGTTTCTTGGCGTTATAATGGGTGACCATACAAAAACCGCAATTAATACCATGTTTAATACGGGTACAATTGTAGGCTATTCATGCAACATTTTCGGGCCTGGATTTCCGGCAAAGTACCTTCCCTCATTCTCATGGGGCGGAAGCGATGCAGTGACTACTTACGACCTGCAAAGATCGATTGAAACTGCAAGACGTGCCATGCTCAGGCGCGATTACAGCATGACGGAGCAGGATGAGAAGCTTTTTAGAAAAATTTTTGATATAACCACTAAGGAAAGAAGAAAAAAAGGCTATCCTTATTAATATATTTATTTAGTAATTATTTTGTTTTAATTCTATTTGTCCCTAAGGGTATTATATGCCTGTGAGGGATTATGCGGAAGGGAACTCTATTTTAATATGGTACATGACGAAGATCAGACAAAGTCTGACTTATATGCGGGTGTAAGGGGTATTGCCGTTAAGATTCTTAACAGGATTGACCAAACGGATGCCTATCTGGAAAAGCTGCTTGAATATGAAATGAAGCACTCCGAACTAAATAGTCCGGATAAAGCGCTGCTTTATGAGATAGTTCACGGCGTTTGCCGCTGGAGCGGTAAGATAGACTGGATATTAAACGGATTTTTCAAGGGGCAATTTTCCAAAAGCGTTCCCAACGTAAAGAATACGCTTCGTGTGGCACTTTATCAGATCCTGTTTTTAAATAAAATTCCTGCTTACGCGGCAGTTAATGAGGCTGTGGAACTGATAAAGAGGCTCCAGGGGCAGAAATATGCAGGACTCATTAATGGGGTTCTCAGGAACATCATCCGCAGTAAAGATGCCATCCGCTATCCCGATCCCGGCGAAGATGCCGCCTTGTACCTGAGCGTCTACTATTCCCATCCACTCTGGATGGTAAAGCGCTGGCTTTTAAGATTCGGCCGCGAGGCAACTGAAACCCTTTTAATTGCAAATAATGAAAGACCGGGACTGTCTTTAAGAGTCAATACGGCAAAGACAACGGTTGAAGAGTTCAAAAAGCTGCTTGAAAGTGTTTCACTGAAATTTTCCCCCGGAAAATTTCTGCCTGAATTCATAAAGCTTAACACTGTTACAAATATTACGGACTGGGAGTACTTCTCCAAAGGTTACTTTAACATACAGGATGAGAGTACCGGATTTTCATGCAGGCTGATGGACGTAAAACCCTCAATGCGCGTGCTGGATCTTTGTGCCGCTCCGGGAGGGAAGACCACCTATATCTCCAATCTGATGAATAATGAAGGGGAAATTGTTGCAATTGATAAATATGAAAGCAGGCTTCAGGCCTTGAGGAAAAACCTCGAACGCCTGGGTATAAACAATGTGAGGACCATAGAGGCCGACGCATTGCTTTATAAAGATGAGCCTTTTGACAGGGTACTTCTGGACACGCCCTGCTCTGGACTGGGAACGCTTTCAAAAAAGCCCGATATCAAGTGGAAAAGGGACATTGCTGATATCAGGAACCTGAACGCCCTGCAGTCTGAACTGCTCGAAAAAGCGGCCTCAATGGTTAAACCGGGTGGAGCTTTAGTTTACAGCACCTGTACAATTGAGCCCGAGGAAAACTATGAAATATTAAGCAGGTTTCTTTCAGCACATCCGGAATTTGTTATACACCCAAATAACGGGGAAATTCCACAGGAGCTGATAGATGAAAATGGCTGCCTGCAGACCCTGCCGCACGTCAACCATATAGACGGCGCATTTGCATGCCGGCTGGACAGGGCTGGCTGATTTGGCTGGCAAATGTTGCCAATTTTTCTCATAATTGCATATCTATTATAAAAAGTTTTTAATATTTTTAATAACGAATAATTAAAAGTTGTATTACATGGGTCACTAATGATGAGAAAATTAGCAGAGGAATTGAAGGAAAACAGGCTGAAGAAAGAAATAACACTTCAGCAGATGTTTGTAAAGACACGCATCAGCATAAAATATCTTGAGGCAATTGAAAACGGTAATTTTGACGTATTGCCCGAAGTATATCTGAAGGCTTTTATTAAATCTTATGCCTCAGCCGTAGGACTGGATGAAGAGGCGGTAATTCATAAATTTGAAGCTGCCAAATCCGGTCACGAATACCAGGAAAGAACAGAAGAGGAAACTCACCACAACACCGCCAAAGAGGAAAAACCCTCTCAGCCCAAACATCCTAAAAAAGAATATCTGTCCATCGATACTTCCGCCCCGCTGTCTGAAGACGAATCTGTTTCGCAACAGTCGGGCAAGGGTAATCTGATTGTTGCCGGGATTGGTATTCTGCTTTTTGTTTTGATTGTGGCTGCTTATTTTACTTTCTTCCGTCATTCTTCAAAGGAAATAGTTACAGAAAAGCCTTATGAAGAATACATTGAAAACAATCAACCTAAAACCGATACAGTTAATTCTACGGCTCCTGCTGCTCAGACGACTGCTCCTGCAGTTGTAAATGACAGTCTTACCTTAAAGGTAAAAACCAGCGATCTGACATGGGTTAAGATTACTGCCGATAGTACACGCGTAAGCGAGTTTAATCTTCAGCCAAACACAGAAAAGGATATCAAGGCCAAGAAAAATTTCAAGGTCATAATAGGAAACTCAGGTTCAGTTCAGCTGCTGTTAAATAATAATCCGCTCAGTTTCTCTGGCGGCAAGGGGACTGTAAGAGTACTTAAAATTGATTCAAGCGGAATAGCTTCTTCCAGAGCCGTCAAATCAGCAAAAGACAAGAATGAGTAATATCGCCCAGAAAAGAATTGAAGAACTCATAGAACTGATCCGGGAACATGATTACAAGTATTATGTTCTTGCCGAGCCTTCCATAAGCGATTATGACTATGATATGTTAGTCAAAGAGCTTCAGAGGCTTGAGGAAGAATATCCTGATCTGATCTCCCCGGACTCGCCGACGCAGAGGGTGGGCAAGGATCTGACGAAGGAATTTAAGCCCGTTACGCATATTGTACCTATGCTGAGTCTTGCGAACACTTACAGCGAGAAGGAACTGCTGGATTTTGACAGGCGTGTAAAAGAAGGCCTCCCTCGTTCCGAAAGTGTGGAATACGTGGTGGAAATGAAAATTGACGGCGTTTCAGTAAGCCTGAGATATGAAAATGATGTTCTTGTAACTGCAGCCACGCGTGGCGACGGCACTATAGGCGAGGAGATTACGGCTAATGTTAAGACTATTAAGTCGGTGCCTCTGCGCCTGAAAAAAGAAATTACTTCCGGGCACAGGCTGGATAACATTGAAATAAGGGGCGAGATTTATATAGAAGTGGAGCACTTCAGAAAGCTCAACCAAGAAAGGGAGATGAAGGGTGAAAAGCTTTTTGCAAATCCGAGGAATCTTGCCGCAGGTACTATTAAGCTGCAGGATCCGAAGCTTGTATCATCGCGCCCTTTAAGCATATTTGTTTATTATCTGCTTAATCCTCAGAACGGACTTGAAACACACTCAGAGAACCTGAAACTTTTGCAGGAGCTGGGTTTTAAGGTGAACAAAGAGTATAAGTTATGTAAAAACATAGATGAAGTGCTGGAATTCTGCAGGCATCTTGAAGAGATCAGGAACACACTGACGTATGAAATTGATGGTGCAGTAATAAAGGTGAATTCGCTGCGCCAGCAGAGGATTCTGGGCACAATTGCCAAAAGCCCCAGGTGGGCAGTAGCATTTAAGTTCAAGGCGCGTCAGGCGGTTACAAAGCTAAACAAGATAGTCTGGCAGGTTGGCCGCACAGGCACCTTGACCCCGGTTGCTGATCTGGAGCCCGTATTTTTATCAGGTTCCACCATAAGCCGCGCCACTTTGCATAATGCCGATGAAATTAAAAGGAAAGATATACGTGAAGGCGACTCTGTAATAATTGAAAAGGGCGGAGACGTAATACCAAAGGTTGTTGCAGTGGTCTTAAGCGAAAGGCCTGCAGGCAGTACTGAGTCCGAGGTGCCTTCCACGTGTCCGGTATGCGGTTCTGTACTGTTCAAGCCTGAAGGTGAAGTTGCAATTTACTGTGAAAACCACCAGTGTCCGGCCCAGATTAAGGGGCGCATAGAGCATTTTTCATCGCGCGGCGCAATGGATATTGAGGGTCTGGGAGAGTCGCTGGTGGACTTGTTCGTTCAGCTTGGATTTTTGAATACTTATGCAGATATTTATAAGTTGAAGGACAGTAGAGATGAACTGATTCAGATAGAGCGTTTAGGTGAAAAAAGCATTGACAACCTTCTGAAATCGGTAGAAAAAAGCAAGCAGCAGCCATTCTCCAAAGTTCTCTTTGCTCTGGGCATCAGGTACGTCGGTTCGGGTGCAGCGCGTAAACTTGCCGGGCACTTCGGATCAATAGATCGTCTTATGAATGCTTCGGAAGAAGAAATTGAATCGGTTTATGAAATTGGTCCAAGCATCAGCAAGAGCGTCAGGAAATTTTTCTCTGATGAAAAGAACAGACAGACAGTTGAGAGTCTTAAAGAAGAGGGGCTTAACTTCCAGGAGGAAGTTAAAGTTCAGGCTGTAAGCTCAATTGAAAACAAGACGTTTGTACTTACAGGTACTCTGACCCGTTTCACACGGGAGGAAGCGTCCGATAAAATCATTGCTGCCGGGGGTAAAGTTGCCTCCAGTGTCAGCAAGAAAACAGATTTTGTTCTTGCCGGTGAAAATGCAGGCACAAAGCTGACTAAAGCAGAACAGTTTGGCGTGAGAATTATAAATGAAGACGAATTCCTTGAGCTCCTTAAAGGAGAATAACCGCCTCCTGGAAATATTAAGAAGCCGTATAGGCTACCTGATTGCCACGAGGACATACCTGAAGAAAAGTGAGGCTGCAGGATCTGAAGAGCCGCATTCTTTTTCAGGTTTTGTGCAGGATGCAGAGAGCTTCCTGATAGTAATGCCCGAAAGTAACGAGGACTTTAGTAATGCGATGGAGTTTGCCGATATAATCAGAAAGAAGGGAAAAAAGGTCAGTCTGTTTGTAAAAGAGGATAAGATAGCCAGTCTCTGGCATAACAATTACTATAATTATATTCAGGTTAATCCTGCTGACACGACACGCCTGGAATTGCCGAAAAGAAAATTTGCTCTTATGCTCAGGCAGGAAAAGTTCGATGTCGTCATAGATTTGAATATCCCGGAAAATATTTATTGCAGTGTTGCAGCGAATTTGGTGGCTTCCAGGTACAGAATCGGTTTTCAGAAGCGGAATTCGGATAAATTTTATAACCTGCAGATTATAAATAATGAAATAAACTCTGCACTTTCATATAGAAATTTATTAAATTCGCTACAAATGTTTTAACAGAGAGAATAAATATGGACTTTGAAGTAAAAAGAGTTGGGGATATTTCAATCTTCAAGCTAAACGAAAAACGTCTTAATTCATCTCTTTCCGGAATGGTAAAGGGAGAATTTACGATTATGCTTCACGCAGAAGAGATCAGCAAACTTATTGTCGATCTGTCTGAAGTAGAGACGTGCGACAGCTCTGGTTTAAGCGCCTTGCTTCTTGCCTACCGGATATTAAGCGGAAATCAGGGGCATATCAGACTTGCCTCCCCTTCTAAAAATGTTATGACATTAATTCGTATTTCACAGCTCGACAGGGTACTGCCGGTCTGCAATACGGTTAATGAGGCAATTTCCGAATTAGAAAAAATATAGGGTATAATTTTGGATCGTACTATTGATTATGTTATTATTGTGGCCTATCTGATAGGTATTGCAATTTTTGGTATTGTTTCGGGCGGAAAACAAAAGTCAGCCAAGGATTATTTTCTGGGTGCAAAGGCTGTTCCCTGGTGGGCAGTCTGTTTCTCAATTGTTGCTTCTGAAACCAGCACACTTACTTTTATTTCAATTCCCGGCGTAGCCTATCTTACAAATCTCAACTTTCTGCAGCTTACAGTTGGCTACCTGATTGGAAGAATTATCATAGCATATTTCTTTTTGCCGCAGTATTATAAAGGTGAACTCAGCACCGCTTACGCATTTCTGGAGAAAAGGTTCGGTGTTAAGACGAGATCTTTTGCCTCTGTTGTATTTTTACTTACAAGAACGCTTGCAGACGGTGTAAGGCTTTTTGCAGCTGCAATACCGCTGAAGCTTATGCTGAATATCAACTATCCGGTAGCCATTGCAATAATTGCATGCGTTACTTTAATCTATACCTATACCGGCGGTGTTAAGGGTGTTATCTGGGTTGAGGTTATTCAGATGTTTATTTACCTTGGCGGTGCAGCAATTGCAGGAATATATTTGCTTCATCTATTGCCGGAAGGCTGGACGTCAGTTGTTGCTGCAGCGGCTCCAAACAATAAATTAAACATTGTCAACTGGGGCTTTGAAAACGGCATATCGGGATTTTTCTCTTCCCCGTATACCCTTATCGGCGGCATACTGGGCGGAACATTTCTTTCGATGGCTTCTCACGGCACCGATCAGATTATAGTTCAGAGGCTGCTTACGGCAAAAAATCTTTCAGGCGGACGTAAGGCAATCATCGGAAGCGGAGTGATCGTTATTTTTCAGTTTGCTCTTTTCCTCTGTGTCGGCCTTGCGCTTTTTGCCTACTACGGGCCGATGAATGTAAAGTCGGATGAAATATTTCCCAAATTCATTCTGGACGTTCTTCCGGTTGGAATCTCGGGCATTATCATTGCGGGGCTTTTTTCGGCTGCAATGTCTACACTTGCAGGTTCAATGAGCGCGCTTTCATCTTCAACTATGCTGGATTTATTCAGGAATTACTTCAAGAAACAAAATCTCAGCGACAAAAAAGAGCTTAGAATTTCGAGAATAGTTACAATTATTTGGGCCGGAATTCTGGTTCTTTCGGCAATATTCTTCATGAATTCCTCACGCGCAGTAGTTGAACTGGCCTTAAGTATTGCATCGTTTACTTATGGCGGACTTTTGGGAACATTCCTTTTGGGTCTTTTTGTTAAAAAAGCCACACAGGAAGACGCTCTTGCAGGCTTTACTTCCGGAATATTCGTAATGATTACGGTTATTTCGCTTAAACTTGTTGCCTGGACATGGTTTACCATTATTGGTGTATCTACTACCATGTTAATAGGCTGGTTTTTGAGCAGGCTTTCTGAAAGAAAGAATGAAGTTCCCGGTAATTCTAACAGTACCGCAGTTCAGCAGGATTTTGCAGTTCCTGCGGTGAATCAAAATAATAATTCTTAAGAGGCGGAATTTCCTGTTATGTTAAATAAAGATAATCTTAGTCAGCTTAAACTTATTGTATTTGATCTTGACGGCACACTGCTTAATGATAAAGGGATGATTGGTGATGAAACAAGGAAGCTTGTAAAAGAACTTAAGAACCACGGCGTATTCTTTACAATGGCCTCGGGGAGGCTTCAGTGTGCAATAACAGAATACGCATCTTTATTAGAGCTTAAAATTCCGATCATATCCCTGGACGGGGCTCTTATTAAAAGTAATTCCAATGGTGAATCGGTATTTGAGTCATATGTGCCTGAAAGGTACGTGAAAAAAGCTATAAAGCTTGCAGACAAGCTTTTTCTTAAAATTGCGCTCTGCCACGACGAGGCGATTTTCTATACTGAATATAATTCGTCGATACCCAATATACTCGATAAGTTCGGAGCAGAATTCAGAGAGGTGGAAAGCTACGACGGACTATGCAAAACGGTTCTTGAAGTGGTTGTTGCAGGAGAACAGAACGATGCAGTTAAATTTGTCAAGAATAAGATGAGCTTTCCCTACAGTTTCGGCATTAATGCTTCATATTTCAAGTCGCATTATCACGATGGGATTTACTATTCTGAGATAAGGAAGTCGGGAGTTTCAAAGGGTTCCGGTCTTGAAAGGCTTCTGAAGCATCTGAAAATAAAAATTACAGAGGCTGCGGTTCTTGGCGACTGGTATAACGACAGAAGTCTTTTTGAAACGGGCGCCCTGAAGATTGCCATGGCAAACGCAGTGCCTGAAATTAAAAGAATGGCTCAGTACGTCACTAAAAGGACAAACGATGAAGACGGCGTGGCTGAGTTCCTGGAGATGGTATTAAGAGCAAAGAAGGACAAGAATGGGATTCGCAGATAAATCTGTTCTGAGAAAAAGTCTGAGAATAAAACTGCTTATTTTATTCGTTACAGTTGTTCTGATAGTAATGATGTTTCCCGGAGGAGAGTCAATAGAATCCGAGGTTACAGTCGGTTCAATATGGCTTCACGACGATCTTATTGCAAACAACAGTTTTCCGATTTATAAAAGTCCCGAATTATACAAGCAGGAAAAACGGCGGGCGGCTGAAAACGTATTGCCTATATTTCAGAAAAGGGAAAACGTATTGCAGCAGTCGCTCGATTCTCTTCAAAAATATGACGATTACCTGGTCTCCGTAATTGACAGGGATCTTGAAGGCAATCAGTCGTCAGAAGAGCAGATATTTTTAAGTCCTTCATCCTATAAAAGCTTCAAAAATCTCAGACAGTCAGAAAGCACCTTCTCCGCTCCCAACAATCAGAATCTCCGTTACATTCTTACACTTGCCGAAAACGTCATAAAAGATATATATAAAACTGATATACTGAACCTGCTTTATAATGAAATTAAAAAAGACAGTATTGCTGTAAGAGCAGGTAAATTTGACAAGATAGAACCCAGGACAAATTTTCAGGATCTTACGCGTGTGCGTGAGGCAGTTGCGGCAAGGGCGGCCAAATTAAGCAGCGATCCGCAGCTCAACAATGCCGCTGCCGAATACATTGACCATTTCATTAAGCCGAATTTAATTTACAGGGAAGACCTCACAGAACAGGAAGTTAAGGTTGCAGAAAACAAGGTTTCTCCTAACATCGGTATTGTAAATGAAAATGAAAGGATAATAGCAAAGCACGACAGGATAAGCGAGGAGGCAAAGCTTAAAATTGATTCCTACAGAAGAGCCAAGGCTGAAAAGCTGGGTTTTATCAACAGCTATACGCAGCTATTGGGCAAGTTTCTGCATGTGCTTCTTATACTTGCCCTGTTTGTAATATATCTTTTCCTCTTTAGAAAAAAAGTATATGGTGACAACGTAAAAATACTTCTTATTTCTATAATTGTTTTGTTTATAAGCTTTGTTGCATTTCTTGTGCATCAGATAAACGTAGACTCGCCGGTTTATCTGCTGATAATTATTCCGGCAGCTTCAATGCTGCTTACTATAATATTTGACTCAAGAGTGGGATTTTACGGAACGGTAGTGATTTCACTTATTGCCGGAGGTCTTAGGGGCAATGAGTATTCATTTGTTGCGATGAATATTTTTGCCGGCGCTTTGGCTTCTTATACGGTGCGGGATATTAAGAACCGTACTCAGGTTTTCCGTTCTTTTGTATATATTCTGCTTGGGTATTCAGTCAGCATATTTGCATTCGGTCTTGAAAGGTTTGATACCATAAATAACATTGTGCTCGAACTGGTCTTTGCCGCTTCGAATGCTCTTATAAGTCCGGTCTTTACATTTGGAATGATTATCTTCTTCGAGCGTTTCTTTAAGATAACCACCGATCTGACGCTTCTTGAGCTGACGGATTTTAACAGGCCTCTGCTTAAAGAGCTGGCGCGCAAGGCTCCGGGCACCTTTACGCACGCAATGACAGTAGGCTCGCTGGTTGAAAGCGCTGCCGAGCAGATACACGCAAACCCTCTGCTGGCAAGAGTTGGTGCTTATTACCACGATATAGGAAAAACCAAAGATCCTGCAAACTTTGTTGAAAACCAGCTGAATGATGAAAACCGTCATGAGCACCTGGATCCGAGGGAAAGTGCACGTTTAATTCTTGATCATATAAAGCAGGGAATTGAACTGGCCAGACAGAATAACATTCCGCAGGAAATTATAGATTTTATTCCGATGCACCACGGAACACTCGTTGTAAGCTTCTTTTATGAAAAGGCAAAGGCTTTGTACGGGGATGAGAACGTGGATATAAGCAATTTCCGCTATATGGGACCCAAGCCGAACAGCAAGGAAACGGCTCTTGTAATGCTTGCCGATGCATGTGAATCCACTGTAAGGTCGATACAGAACCCGGATCCCGTAAAAGTTGAGAATGTAATCAACAGCCTCATCAAAAACAGGATTGATGACGGGCAGTTGGATGACTCTCCGATCACATTATCGGATATAAAAAAGATCAAAGAATCTTTTCTTGGCATTTTACTCGGGCAGCATCATAAGAGAATACGCTACCCGAAGCAGGATGAAATGGAAAACCTGAAGTAAGTATGATAACCGTAATTTACGATAATGGCACTAATGAATAATTTAATAGACGAATATCTAACTGTCCTTAAGCTCGAGAAAAATCTTTCTGAAAATACGATCACGGGTTATAGAAATGACCTCATGAATCTGGTTAATTTTGCCAGTGGCCGCGGTATTGATGATGAAAGTGATATTGACTACCGACTCCTGTCCGATTTTTACAAAATGCTGAGTGATATGGGCGTTGCAGGAACAACCTTTGCAAGGTATCTGTCGTCGCACAAAGGCTACTTTGAATATCTGCTTTGCAGCGATTATATAAAAAGCAATCCGGCGGAAAAGATAATGTCTCCAAAACTTTCCCGCAAGCTTCCGCAAGTGCTTACATTTAATGAAGTTGAAAAAATATTATCCTCACCGAAGACCGATTCGACGCTGGGTCTCCGGGATAAAGCGCTTCTCGAGGTGCTTTATGCCTCCGGCCTGCGGGTTTCAGAGGCAACAGGACTTCACATGCAGGATCTTTTTCTGAGCGAAGAGGTAATCCGAGTATTCGGCAAAGGTTCAAAGGAAAGGCTGGTCCCGATCGGGTCGAGCGCAATAGAATGGATCAGGACATATCTAAAGGAAAGCCGTCCTCTCCTGGAGCGCAAAATGAAAAGCGGGAACATACTTTTTCTTAACAGCCGGGGCACTAAACTCTCAAGAATGGGGGTATGGAAAATAGTGGACAGGTACACGCGTGAGGCCGGGGTTATGAAGGAGGTTCATCCGCATACATTCAGGCATTCGTTTGCCACTCATCTGCTTGAAGGCGGTGCCGATTTGCGTGCAGTGCAGGAGATGCTGGGGCACGCCGACATATCAACAACACAGATCTATACTCACATAGACAGGGAATACATAAAACAGGTCCACAGGGACTGCCATCCAAGGGGAAAATAAATTGCCTGATATACAAGTAAGCGAAAAGCTGATAAATTTCATATTATTTCTTCCGGTGTTTTTTATTTCACTGGCTTTTCATGAATTCTCGCATGCTTTCTTTGCTTCAAAGCTGGGGGATGACACTGCAAAGCGTCAGGGGCGCCTGAGCATAAATCCGATAAAGCATATAGATCTAATAGGCAGTGTACTAATGCCGCTTATTTCTTTTGCATCCTCGTCATTTCTTATAGGCTGGGCAAAACCGGTTCCCGTAGACAGAAGAAACTTTAAGAATATGCTGAGGGATGATGCTGTTGTGTCTTTTGCGGGTCCTTTGGCAAATTTTGTTTTTGCGATTGTGCTGTTTATGCTTTACGTTTTTATAAGCTCTTCGTCGGTTACGCAGACCCCCGCAGTGCAGAAACTGAGCGGTATTCTCTGGATGGGCAGTTACTTTAACGTGTTTTTATTCTGTTTTAACCTGCTGCCGATTCCTCCGATGGACGGATCGCACATATTGTTTGACATTTTTCCGAATGAATTTACGGCAAAAATTGCCGGCTCCGGGTTGTACGGGTTTTTTATACTCATGATATTTATATTCAGCCCGCTCTGGGGTTATTTTATAAGAATTATCAATTTTATCTTTAAAATGTTTATCTTTGCGGGTGGAAAACTTTAACAATTATGAAATGGTTACTTTATCTGCTGTCTCTTTCTGTTTTTATTATATCGTGCGGTAAAAAGGACAAATCGGAAGATACGAATAAGAGAACTTATTATGTTCAGTTGAGAACGTTTGGAACGAAGGATAGTGCTGAAAACTATATAAGAAAACTGGAAACAAAGACGAATCAGCCCCTGGCCCTGAAAGAAATCCCCGGACAAAAGGGCAAACAGTCGTTTGTCGTAAGACTCGGAAACTTCCTTTCCTCTTATGACGCGGGTCTGGCTGCTTACAAACTCCTGAATTATAAAGTTATTGATACTTACCTGATTACGCACGACTTAACCGGTGTTCCGGATGAATTTTCGAGAGTTATTGTTGTCGGTAATTTCAGGGGATTGTCCTCTCTTTATGAATACGACATTAAAACCGGCTCAAGAAAAAAAATATGGAACCATCCGGGAGAAACTATAATCGACTGCAGTTACTCTTCCGACATGTCGGGTGCTCTTTTTACCACGGTCGGCGCTTTCGGAAGAAACAGCATATTCCCGTATGTTAATAATGTTAAAGTTTACAGGATTGACCTTTCTTCCATGAAGATAGAAAAGCTTAACAGTCTTGGAAACGGGATTCAGCTTTATACAAATAATGATCTGGGCAAGGCATACAGAGTTACAATGAACGTATTCGATAATACGAAAAATACGTTTGTTATACAGAATACTTACTTGTATGATTTTCATGGCAGACTTGTAAGTAATGAAAAGAAGAGTTTTGAGCTGGCAAAGGAAAATTATCCTGCGCCTCCGGAGCTGGTTTATGAGAACCGTTCACCCGACAATAAGTACCAGCTCGACATTTCTTTTAATAAAGGTTCTTCTTCATTTTCAATTACCAGAGTGGCATTATCTTCGGTGAAGAATATTCTCACTACAGGTCAAAGGCTTAACCAGGCCGCATGGTCGCCGGACGGGAGATATCTTATATTTTCGACTGTAGATCTATCCCCGCGCAACAGTACGCTGCACGGCGAAGCGCCGGAAACTTCAAATCTTTATCTGTATTCAGCTGCTGAAGGTAAACTTATGAAGCAGTGGTCCGGTGCAGGCTATAAAAACTTCCTTTTAAGGGGGGACCTTCTTTTCTTCGATAATGGATTTAATGAAAGCTCATATATAGCAGTTTACGATTACAGAAATAACAGACAAATTGATACAGTTGCCGTTAAAGGCGGCTGTGGAATAAGAAATATACCTTACATACCTGATTTTGGATTTAAGTGAAAACATATTTAAGAGTACTAAATTTTATTAAGCCCTACTGGAAGCACCTTTCGGCTTCCATATTCTGTACGGTTTTATTCGCCCTGCTTAATGGCGCATCTATTTACCTGACCATACCATTGCTGGATACCCTTTTTCAGGAGCCGGGGAAGGTAAAAGCGCAGCCGGAGCAGACCCAAATTATAGATAAAGCCAATGGCATACTGCCTCACTGGATTACAGACATGAAGCAGTCGGTTTCTGACGCCTTTAACGGCTACATATTCTCCGGCAGTAAGACCGGGGCTTTAATGAAGATATGCATTCTTGTACTATTTACATTCCTTGTAAAGAATATCTTCGGATACCTCCAGGCCTATTATCTGGCAACAGTTGAGCAGGGGCTCATAAAAGATATGCGCAACAGTGCCTACAAGCACCTGCACAAGCTTCCAATGAGCTATTTTAAGAATGAAAAGACGGGTAACCTTATCTCGCGCATTACAAATGACGTTAATGCCGTACAGACGAGTGTTTCTGCCGTATTCCTGAACCTTATCCGCGAGCCTCTTACAATACTTGTATTTCTGGGCATTGCAGTGTCAATAAGCTGGAAGCTGATGCTTTTTTCCATTCTGATACTTCCTGTTTCTCTTTTTATTATCAGCTGGATCGGGCTTATTCTCCGCAGGCACAGCATTCTTCTGCAGGAAAAAATGTCTGACATTACTACTGTTCTTCATGAAACGATCTCAGGCGTCAAGATAGTTAAAGCATTTGGCATGGAAGAATATGAAAACAAAAAGTTCATGAAAGAGACCAGAAGCTATTTTAACCTGTTCTTAAAGATTGTAAGAATCAGAAACGCCTCGAGCCCGATTACAGAATTCTTAAGCGTCGTGGTAGGCGTGTTTATTGTTTATTACGGAGGTAAGCTTGTTCTTGAGGAAGGAACATTAAAGGCGAGCGAATTCCTGGGATTTTTGTTTGCAATATTCCAGCTCATGCCTCCGATTAAGGAGTTAAGCAGCGTAAATAACCGCATACAGGAGTCGAGTGCGGCGGCCGACAGGATTTTCGAAATCCTGGACACAAAGCCCGGAATTGAAAACGCAGCCGATCCGGTAGAAGTAAACACATTTTCAGATAAAATTACTTTTGAGAACCTGTCGTTCCATTATGAGGATTCAAGCCAGATGGTTCTCAATGAGGTCTGCTTTTCCATCAACAGGGGTGAGATAGTGGCCCTCGTTGGCAGCAGCGGTTCAGGCAAGACCACGCTTGTGGATCTGCTGCCCAGGTTTTACGATCCTACTGCGGGGAAAATTCTTATTGACGGCATTGATATTAAAAATATAAAAATTGAAAACCTCCGGAGCCTTATGGGCATTGTGACACAGGAAACCGTGCTTTTCAACGACACAATAAAAAATAACATTGCCTACGGACTTGATAATTACCCGATGGAAAAGATAATTGAGGCTGCAAAGGCAGCAAATGCTCATAATTTTATTATGCAGTTTCCCAACGGTTATGATACAATTGTAGGTGAAAGAGGCGCCAAGATTTCAGGCGGGCAGCGCCAGAGAATTTCAATTGCCAGAGCGCTGCTTGTTAACCCTCCAATAATGATCTTTGACGAGGCCACATCGGCTCTTGACAATGAAAGCGAGGTTCTGGTTCAGGAGGCTATTGAACGGCTGATGAAGGACAGGACCACAGTTGTAATTGCCCACAGGCTGAGTACAATAAGGAACGCAGATAAGATCCTGGTGCTTGAAAAAGGGCGTATTATTCAGCAGGGAAAGCATGAGGAGCTGATGGAAAACAGCAGAAGTATGTATAGAAAACTTTATGAACTTCAATTCAGGGATTAAGCATGACGGAAAATAAAGCCTCAGCTATAAATATTTTGGACAAAGTTATTTTTGGTTGTGCGATCCTTTTTCTGGTAAGCACCAATAATTCCATTTTTGTCAACCAGCTCGGCTATTACGGAGCGCTCCTTTGTATCATAATAGAATACTTCCTCGGGAAAAACAGGTTTAAGAGGACTGGGCTAGAAATACCTTTTCTTCTTTTCATACTTATTGAAGTAGTCTCAGCCTTCTTTTCATTTAATGAACGCCAGGCGTTTAGTAATGTACTTAGAAGATTTCTTCTTATTCCTACGGTCTATGCATTTTTAGCCAGTGCAGATGACTTTAACAAGGCAAAGCTATTCTTCAAGGTTTATCTTGGAGCAGCCCTTCTGACGGTTACGTTTTATCTCGGCTTTGCGATTAAATATTTCCTTTCCAACCTGTATGTGGTGCAGGGAAAGGGCCCATCGCTTTTTCAGTATGTTATGACTGCCGGCGGGCTCATCAGTTTTACGACAGTGTTCTTCTTTAGCTTTTTTATAAATGAGAAGAAAAGCCTAAAGCTGAGGATATTTTATCTTGCGGGTTTTCTGATCTGCCTAATTGCTCTGATTGCAAGCGATACGCGTGCAGCGTGGATAGGAACGGCAGCGGCGGTATTTCTGATCCTTATTGTGAAAAGGAAATGGTTTATTCTTGCCCCTTTACTCATAGCAGCATTTGTTCTCATTGTTTTTCAGAACAATAAAAGTATAGTTCACATTTATTCCGTTGAAAATGGCAGCCTTGTAAAAGAAAAGGATATAAAAACCGGCGGCAGGGCTGTTATTTCCTATGCAGAAAACAAAAATGTTTATGTAAGTGATTATGACAACGGTATTCTGGAGTTAAAGGAATCCTCCGTAGCAGAAAAGTATTCCACCCCATTTCCGGTCGAGGAATTTATCTGCTGGAAAGACAGCTTTTATGTGGCCAGACTTCTGGATGACAGAATGCTCCTGCTTAAGAGAGTTAATGAGAAAATGGAGTTCCGGAAAGAGTTTATTTCTCCTGGACTGCTTGTCGGATCGATTGCCTCTAACGGGAAACTTTATCTGGCGGATTCAGACAGCGGGCTTACAGTTTTCCAGTCTCCCCTGAAGTTAAGTGACAGGATCCGCGTCCCAGGGATCGGCAAAATAAAAAGAATATCCGTGGATTCAACGTCACTTGCTGTTTTCGACGAGGATAATAAGCTTTCTGTTTACAGATTAAAAGACGGACTGCCTGAAGAGAAAATATTCAGCAAGACATTTAACACAAACTATGGATATCTTCAGCTTATTGGAAGCAGCCTGTTCTTTACCGACGATAGTGCACTGAGGCTGTTCCATGTTGGCGCGTATAATGTAACGCCAGTCGATTCAAACAGGGCTCTTAATGGGTTGTGGATGTACAACCTGTCCGGCGGCGGAAGGCTGTTTGCTTCCGATTACAAGGGAGATGTTTATGAACTTAACTATCCTGTTAACAACAAAATTACGGTCAAAAGTGTAAGCAGACTGCCTTACGTACCCTCCTCGATTTGCTTTACGGGCGGAAAACTCCTTGCATCTGAAGTCAAACGCAGCCGTGTTGGCACTGTTGTGGATCCTTATCATCCCTCTAATGTAGAAAGGCTGAACCTCTGGAAGGCGGGCTATCAGATTGTAAAAGAGCATCCCATGTTCGGCGTGGGCGACATAGACATGCAGCACATATACAAGCTTTATAGAAAGTATTATGACAAAGAAACTTACGGGCACTTTCACAATAATTACGTGCATTTTATAGTTGCCCTCGGCATTCCGGGATTTCTAATTGTGATGTTTCTGATTATAAGAGTGCTGTCAACTCATATTAATATCTACAGAACTCTGAAAGATGTTGAGTTTGCTTCTTCCTATGCCCTTGGTGCAATGGCTGCATTTGTTGGATTTTTATTTTCAGGACTTGCAGAGTGGAATTTCGGTGATCATGAAATAATTACCATGGTCTGGTTTACACTTGGGCTTAATCTCGCTTTTTATTATGCACATAAAGGGCAGGCAGTTAAAACGGAATCCGCCATAGCTGAAGAAACTGTTAATAACGCGAAATAATTTTAACATTCATGATGAAAATATCTTCAATCATCCTTGCAAAGGATGAAGAACACAATATCGGGCGATGCATCGACAGCCAGAAGGGCTGTATTGACGAGATTATTGTCATTGTCGACAGCAGAACAGAGGATAATACGGTTAATATTCTCAGGGAAAAGGGCGTAACTTATGAAGTATGCACCTGGCAGGGATATGCCCAAACAAAACAGTATGCCTTATCAAAGGCTTCCAGCGAATGGATATTATGGATTGATGCCGATGAGGCCCTTACGCCTGAACTTAAAGGTGAGATAACAGAATTTAAGAATAGGGAGCCTGAGTTTAACGCATACTCAATTCCCCGTAAGGCAAACTTTCTGGGCCGGTGGATTATGCACAGCGGCTGGTATCCGGGACGCGTGGAAAGACTTTTTAATAAAAGATATGCACACTTCAGCAATAAGGATGTTCATGAGCATATTGTTGTTGAGGGCAGTACAGGCAGGTTAAAGCACGATCTGGAGCACTATACAGACCCTTCAATTAAACATTACTTCGATAAATTTAACCTTTATACGTCCCTTGCAGCTGAAGAACTCTTTAATAAAAACAGAGCTGCATCTGTAAAAGACATTCTTCTCAGGCCTCCGTTTCTGTTCTTTAAGATGTATATACTGAAACTTGGTTTTCTGGATGGTCTGAATGGTTTTATACTTGCGGTATTTTCTTCTCTTTATGTATTTACAAAGTACTGCAAGCTTTGGGAATTAAAACGTTCAGGGGCTGTTAAAAGAAAGATTTGACTGTCTCAGGCGGGTATTTATAAAAAAAAGCATGACTGCTAATGAGCAGTCATGCTTTTTTTTTTGAATTCTTCTGCCTTTTAAAGATTAACTCCCAGTTCTTTCAGTATAAAATCTGCTCCGCCGATTTTCTGGGTTACCCAGAGCACATATCTTATGTCCACACCGATTGAACGGCTGTAAGCTTCATTCCAGGCGTAATCATTAATAGTCGCTTCATAGGTTCTGTCGAAGTTGACCCCGATCAGTTCTCCATATGCATTCATTATTGGGCTGCCAGAGTTGCCGCCCGTTGTATCCATGTCATATAAAAGAGCTACCGGTAAACCTTTAACCTTTTCACTGTAGAACCGGCCGAAGTCCTTATTCTGATAGAGCTCACGGAGTTTTTCGGGTATTTTGTATTCGCCTCCGAGTGAGCTTTTTTCAATTACACCCTGCAGAGTTGTAAAGGGTGAGTCATAAACTGCATCAGCTGGTGAATAACCGCGTACGTGGCCGTAAGTGAGTCTGAGTGTGCTGTTGGCATCGGGAATAAAGGATTTCTTCTGCCACAGTCTTTTTACTTCTGTCAGTCTGGCAGAGAGTTCATCAAGCGTGCCTTCAAGGGCTCTTTTTTCCTCTTCGTAGGAGGCAGCCTCTTTGCGCAGGCTAAGGGCCAGGCTGATGAGCGGGTTATTTAAGGATAGGATCTCATCATAGGGCTTTGTCAATAAATTCATGAAATAATTCTGATCTGAAAGCTTATTGCCGTCAAAAGCATTCCGGATAAATTCGTCCATAGCTTTTTCCTTGTCTGTTCCTTCAAGGATTTTATCAATGGCGCTAATTCTGGATCCTTCGGGGAACCCGGAGGCATCCTGGAGCATTCTTTTTAAAAATATTTTGTCTGCTTCAAGACCGAACGTCCCATAGATAACAGAAATATTTTTCTTTAATTCAGGCATATTAAGATAGGCCTGCTTTCTTTCACTTTCGGGCTTTGCGGCTTCTATTGCATAATCCAATGCCAGGTCGGCAAGCCTGAGGAGCGTTGAAGTCCTGTATATCTGTCCCATCCACAGGTCGCGCTTTGCAGTTTTGAAGATGCTCTTATAAGCCTTGTCTGTTTCAGGAAGTATGTTTCCATACTGTGTTTTAAGTGCAGGGTCCTTATCAATAAATGCCTGAAGATCTTTTTCCTCCTGGCGTTTTTTATCTACAAGGGAAAGAGCGCGCAGGCCTTTTAATTTGCCTTTGTAGTTCTTAGTTGTATTTGCGAGTCCTTTAATTCTTGAAGCGAAACGGATTGCAAGCTCGTGGTTATTCTCTCCCATCTTCTCCATCGTGCTGATCTGGAAGTCGTAAAGGCCTGAGATGTAGGGAAGCTGGTACTTTTCCTGAAATTCCAGAAACTCCGAGGGCTTATGGCGGAAAGTTCTGCCCGGATAGCCGAGAATAAAAACAAAGTCCTCTTCGTTGACGCCATTAGGGTTTACCTTCAAGAATTTTTTTGGTTTATAAGCAACGTTATCCTTTGAATAGGGGGCCGGTGAACCGTCCTTTGCAACGTAAGCTCTTACAAAAGAAAAATCGCCCGTGTGGCGGGGCCATACCCAGTTATCGCTTTCGCCGCCGAATTCACCAATGCTGCGCGGGGGAACGTAAACAATTCTTACGTCGCGTATGAGTCTGTATTTAAAAAGGACGTATGTCTGTCCTTCAAACATTTCAGAAACTTCCGCGCGTATGGATTTATCCTTTGCTTCAGCTTCTTTTACCAGCTGAATCCTTTTCTTTTCCATTGCCCTGGATCTTTCAGCAGGATCAGTAATTCCTTCGGCTGCATTTAAGATCTTGCCGGAAACATCTTCGTATGAATCCGTGATCCGGCAACTGAGTCCCTTTGCCTCAATCTCCTCTTCGGAAGACGCGGCTTTGAAACCATTTTCAATATAGTCGTGTTCTACTGTACTGGCGGCCTGCAGTGCGCCGAAAACGCAGTGGTGGTTTGTAATTATAAGTCCCTCATCCGAAATAAAAGATCCGGTGCATCCACCAACATTCACCAGCGCATCTACGAGGCTTATGCCATCGGGGTTATATACCTCTTTAGGGTCGATCCTTAAACCAGCCTGCTTCAGGGCGATGCTATGAATTTCACTTAATGGATACATGCCCTCATCAAAATTGGGCATGCCTTTTTCGGGCCGCGGTTTATCGGGCAAGGCCCTGGCGGCGAAGAAAGATAAAGAGACAAAACTAATTATAAGAAGAATTGTCTTTTTGTACTTGTTCAATAAAAACATTCATACTCCTGGAAAGATTAAGATTTAAGTCCTTAAAATATGAAATTAATCGACATAAATCATTTGGTAAAGCAATCCGTCATAAGGCAAACTAATCCGTTTGCATGTTCATTGCATATGCCTTATTTTTGAAAATTATGAATAACCTGAATACAAACACATTAGAGCATTCTGTTAAGTTTATTAAATCCGTTGGACCTAAAAGAGCCGAATCATTTGCCAGGATCGGAATAGAGACCATACGGCAGATGCTTTACTATTTTCCTACCAAGTACCTCGACCGCTCAACCACGCTGAATGCTGCGAAGGTTTACGGGCACCTTATAAACGGATATGAAGGTGAAGTGACTATAATAGGCCAGGTACTCGATAAGGAAAAGATCAGATATGGTAAAAAAGAGATCCTGAAAGTAAAAATGCGGGATGCGAGTGGTTTTTTTGAATGTGTTTGGTTCCAGGGTATAAGATACATGCAGCTTCTTTTTAATCCGGGCGAACATTATGCAATTTCCTCCAAGCCCGTTCTCACAAAATACGGCCATCTGCAGTTTGTTCATCCCGATTTCGATAAAATAACAGAAGATGAAAGTCAGCGTTTCTTAAATACAGGCAAAATTATTCCTTTCTACCGCGTCTCAAAAGAATTACGTTCAACTAATATAGGCGACCTAAGCCTCAGGAGAATTATAAGTGCTGCTGTTGAGACATATGCTGAGGATCTGGGTGAAACCCTTACGCCCGGGATAATTGAGGAATATAAGCTTCCTGGTATTCGTGAGGCGATCAGGAATATACATTTCCCCGATTCACAAGCAGGGCTTGAGAAAGCGCAGCTGAGGTTCAAGTTTGAAGAGCTCTTCTATATTGAGCTGCTCGTTGCTCTCAGGAAATACAATATTCAGGCGCAGCTCCCGGGATATTCAATGAAAGTAAAAACTCATCTGGTGTCAGATTTTCTCAAGACGCTTCCTTTTGATCTCACAAAGGCACAGCTTGATGTCCTTAGCGATATAAGACGCGATATGGTGCAGTCTAAACCAATGAATCGCCTTCTTCAGGGTGACGTCGGCAGCGGCAAGACAATAGTGGCTCTTATTGCAATGCTTATAGCGAAGGATAACGGCTTCCAGTCGGCCCTGATGGCGCCGACGGAAATACTGGCAGATCAGCACTATAAAAATATTTCCCGTATGCTGGAAGGATTTGACATAAAGGTAAGTCTTTTGGTAGGAGGGCAGAAGAAATCCGAAAAGCAGAAGAATATTTCGATGATTGAAATGAATGAAAGCGACATTGTGATCGGGACACATGCACTTTTTGAAGAGGCGGTTACTTTCAGTAATCTGGGACTGATTGTTATTGACGAACAGCACCGCTTCGGAGTCGTTCAGCGCTCAAAGCTCATTACCAAAGGACACTCGCCCGACGTTTTGGTTATGACTGCAACACCAATTCCTAGAACTTTGTCCATGACGATATACGGCGATCTGGATGTTTCGGTGATAAAGGAAATGCCCAAGGACAGAATTCCTATAAAAACTTCTCTAAGAGGCGAGGCAAGTCTTCCTAACATATATAAATTCATGGTTGAAAAGGCAAAAGAGGGTTATCAGTCGTTTATAATCTATCCGTTAGTGAAAGAATCCGACAAAATTGAGCTCAAGGCAGCTGAAACTCATTTCGTTGAGCTGAAGGAGACATATTTAAGTGAATTAAGGATAGCAATGGTGCATGGGCAGATGTCGTGGCAGGAAAAGGAAGAGATCATGATGCGCTTTGCAAAGAAAGAGTTTGACGTGCTGGTTGCTACAACCGTTATCGAAGTAGGCATTGATATTCCGGATGCGAATATAATAGTAATTAACGATGCCGAAAGGTTCGGTCTTTCACAGCTTCACCAGTTAAGAGGAAGAGTAGGCCGTAGTAACAAGCAGGCGTACTGCATTCTTGTAACCAAAGATGAATATGCCGAGAGAACAGGCGCTTTCAGTGCCGACTTTGAATATATGTCACCTTCACAGATAGAAAAAAACAAAGCTGCGGCAAGGCTTCATGCCATGGCAAGGTATAGCAGCGGATTCGATCTGTCGGAAATAGACCTTAAACTGCGCGGACCAGGAGACATATTCGGGACAAAGCAGAGCGGTTTTCCTGAATTGAAGTATGCTGATGTTATAAATGATACACAGATACTCGTTGAAGCCAAAGCTGCCGCATTCTCGCTCATAAATTCAGATCCTAAGCTTAAGCATCCGGAGAACGGACTTATTAAAGAAAACCTGCTAAGGAGCTATAAGGAAAATCTTAACTATGCAAAGATTGCCTAGGCGGGATTAAGTGCCGAGTAGACTTGTGTCTTAAGGCTCAAAGACACATCCCTGCCTTCAATGCTCTTTCTCAACAGAATAATTTTCTGCGGCTTTAATTACATAAATGTCGGAGTAATGTTACCCGGGCATTTGAATATTTGCGACTGAAGGAGAAAGATTTTACGTTAAATAAAAAAGAAAAATATTTTTATATGTTGTTTCATTTAACGAATAAGTTTTTATATTTTTACAAAATAATTTTTTTGAAAGAATTTTTAAAAATATTTTGATTTTTAGCAAAATATTTTCCTTATTGCTCCAAAAATATTTTTAAATAATACAGAATGTTTTATATTACAATTAAGTGTTCTTGCAAAATGATTTAGAAAAATTTTTAGTCATA
Organism: Syntrophomonadaceae bacterium; assembly: GCA_050259615.1. Classification (GTDB taxonomy): domain Bacteria; phylum Bacteroidota; class Ignavibacteria; order Ignavibacteriales; family SURF-24; genus JAAXKN01. The sequence continues at coordinate 37,128 of JBLNAZ010000214.1, forward strand.
AATTTTTTTATTGTTTAACTTTGGGAGCAGTTATTACATCGCTTAATAATAACATTCAGCTGAATGTCGCAATTACATTTAATGTGAAGCCCGAAGAGGAGTCTTTAACCGAACCTCCGTCTTCGAAAGAAGAATTATCCTCAGAACAATCTGTCCTGCCTCAGATTTCTACTGCATATAACGACGTATATGCCGAATGGGATTCCTTCGAAACTATTGATGCTGTACGCAGTGCCCTGGCACTTTACCACAACGTAACCTTAGTTGAAGCAAACGACCTGGCCTTTGAGAAATTAAAGAGCCTGCGGCCGGACATTGTATTTAACATTGCCGAAGGTATGAATGGCATCAGCCGGGAAGCTCAGATTCCTGCAATGCTCGACATGCTGAACATACCTTATTCGGGGAGCGATCCTCTTACGCTTGCAACGTGCCTGGATAAGGCAAGAACAAAAGAAATATTATCGTATTATAATATAAAAACCCCGCGCTTCATTACAGCCTCGTGCACCGACGACCTCAGGAATTTTTCTTTGAGGTTCCCTGTAATGATTAAGCCCGTGGGTGAAGGCTCAAGCAAGGGAATTTTCAATTCTTCCTTCATCGGCAGCTTTGAGGATCTGGAAGAAGCAGTCCTAAATAACAGCAGAGCCTACGGCCAGCCCTCATTGATCGAAGAATTTCTTCCCGGAAGGGAATTTACAGTGGCAATAATAGGAAATGACGACGATGCCGCAGTACTGCCTGTAGTAGAAATTAACTTCAGTGAACTACCGGACGGAATGGTGCCGATCTACTCATATGAGGCAAAGTGGATTGTAGACAGAAGAGAAAATCCGCTGGAAATATTTACATGTCCTGCCGGGCTGGACAATATTCTGGAAGAGAAAATTAAAAATGCTGCATTAAATACATATAAGATCCTCCGCTGCAGGGACTGGAGCCGGATTGACGTAAGGCTTGACGCAGAGGGGGAGCCGAATATAATTGAAGTAAATCCGCTGCCGGGAATCCTTCCCGATCCGAAAGACAACTCCTGTTTCCCGAAAGCAGCACGCGCCGCAGGGCTGAATTACGAGCAGATGTTAAACCGTGTATTATATGTTGCAGCTAAAAGGCATAATCTTATATGAGCAATGAAGCTAAAATATTAGTCTGTTATAATGAACCTGCAAAGGTATATAAGAACTATATAGGGAAAAATATAGCTTCTGACGAGGAGAATGTTGACCTTTCCGAAACCGGAATGCTGGATCATATTAATGATATTGTAAGCGGGCTTCAGCTTTTCTTTAAGAATGTTGACACGTATGCCTTCGGTTCGGACGTTGAAAAGGCTATTTCCTCAATTTCGTCTTATGTACCCTCTTTGATTTTTAATTTTGTAGAGTCCGTTGAAGGCAAGGCGAACTATGAAGCCTATGCGGCAGGTCTTTACGAGCTCCTGGGGTTCAATTATACGGGTAATAACCCCTTGTGCCTGGGGTTGTGCCTGAATAAGGCAAGAACAAAGCAGCTCCTGCAGTCCGGGAACATTAAGACTCCGGGCTTTTACATAGCAAAGTTTAATACCATTATAGAGCCTGAAAGTTTCAGCCTCAGATTCCCTGTAATCCTGAAGCTGCTGAATGAAGATGCCAGTATAGGCATTTCAGAATTATCAGTAGTAAACAGTGTGGATGAAGTAAACAAGAGGCTGGCATTTTTATTTAAGACTTACAGGCAGGATGTAATTATTGAAGAGTTTATCAACGGCAGGGAATTCAACGTCTCGATCTTAGGAGGAGATGTCCTGCCAATATCTGAAATTATTTTCAGTGGTTTACCAAAAGGCTTACCAAAGATTGTTACTTATGAGGGCAAATGGTCCCCGAGCAGCACTTATTATAAGTTTACGAATCCGAATTGTCCGGCAGACATTGATGAAGGGCTAAGGGCAAAGATAGAAGCTGTTGCCAAAGGAGCTTATGAGCTGATGAACTGCCGTGATTATGCAAGGATAGATATCCGTCTGAGCAAAAGCGGTGTTCCGTATGTCATTGAGGTTAATCCAAATCCGGATCTTTCACAGGATGCAGGCTTTGCAAGAGCTGCAAGGGCCAAAGGACTGACGTATCCCGAATTATTGTACAGCATAGCCAGTTTAGCACTAGACAGGAAGGAACATGATACGAAAATTAATGCCTGAAGACAGGGACGTAATAGAGAAAATGCTCAGAGGTATAGAGCAGTTCAATCCGCAGGAAGTGGAAATTGCCATGGAACTGGTGGATGTTGCCATCTTAAGGCCTCTTCAGGAAGATTATCTTATTTATGTCTATGAACTGGATGGCAGGGTAATCGGATATCATTGCACCGGAAGAAGACCTCTTACTGATGGAGTTTTTGACCTTTACTGGATTGTTGTGGACCCCACGATCCAGTCGAAAGGAATAGGGCGTCAGCTGTTGAAGCATGCCGAGGACATTGTTTCCCAAAATAAAGGCAGGTGGCTTCTGGCTGAGACCTCCTCAAAAGACAGTTATCTGGCCACGCGGAGTTTTTATGCACGCAACGGCTATTCTGTGGTGGCAGAAATAAATGATTTTTATTCATTAAAAGATAATCTGGTAATCTTTGGTAAGTACTTTCAATAATCTAAAGGGTTAATTCAATGGAACTATGGCAACAAATGCTTAGAGACAGTGTTCACTCGGTGAACCAGCTTGTCGAAAAATTCCAAATCGATAGAGCGACTGCCGAACAAATAGACCAGTTTTTTCAGGCCCGAATCAATCCTTATTATATGAGTCTGATAAAGTATCCTGGCGACCCGATCTGGAAGCAATGTGTTCCGGACAGAGTAGAACTGGAAGACTTCGATGCCTTTGAGGACCCGCTTAATGAAGATGCGATGAGTCCCGTTCCAAACATAACACACCGCTATCCCGACCGCGTTCTGTTTCTTGTGACAAGCCAGTGCGGAATGTACTGCAGGTTCTGCACAAGAAAAAGGAAAGTAGGCAATTCGGACAAGATTTCCATGAAAGGCCTCGAGTCTGCATTTAAGTATGTTGAAGAGCATACAGAAATCAGGGACGTCATTCTCTCCGGAGGTGATCCTTTGATGCTTACAGACTATATGCTGGAAAAAATACTCATGCGCCTGCGCCAGATTCCTCACGTGGAGATCATCCGCATAGGAACCAAAATGCCCTGCGTGCTGCCTCAGAGGATTACGCCAAAGCTCTGCAGCATGATTAAGAAGTATCACCCGATTTATATAAATACGCATTTTAACCATCCGTGGGAAGTTACTTCTGAAAGTTCGCGCGCATGCCAGATGCTGGCTGATGCAGGCTGCCCCGTAGGCTGCCAGACAGTACTGATGAAGGGAGTAAATGATGACCCCGATACGATTAAGGACCTCATGCAGAAACTTCTTAAAATGAGGGTTAAGCCTTACTACCTCTATATGGCGGATGAAACCAAAGGTGCTAACCATTTCAGAACATCCATCAGGACGGGTATTGAGATCATGGATAAACTAAGGGGGCATACAAGCGGGCTTGCAATTCCCTACTTTGTTATTGATGCTCCCGGCGGCGGCGGAAAGATTCCGATTCTTCCTGAATATGTTCTTCACCACGATGATGAAAAGATCATACTCAGAAACTATAAGAATCAGATCTATGTTTATAAGGATGCTGTAGATAAGAACCATCCTGAAGAAAAACAGGTTGAAGAAAAGATTCACCTGACAGTCCCGTCTAATGGCAACGGCAAAAACGGGAACGGCAAGAATGGAAACGGTAAAAACGGAAAGCATCCCGTAGAAATCACTAAAATTTCCCCGGAGGAAATTAAGGAGATGACTATTATAGGTAATTAATACAGCAGCAAAAAAAAAGCGCTCGGTTCGAGCGCTTTTTTTTGTCCGGTTTGAACTTAACTGCAGATTTAATTTCAGTCCGCTTCATTATTGTCTTTTTTATCACTATCACCGGACTCACTCTTCTTTTTTGAAGTTCCAGTAACAATATTAAATGTGTCTTTTTCCAAAGTTTCCTGCGGGGCTTCAGTAATCCGTCCTTCTTCCTTCCCGTCCTTGTAAAAAATAATGGTAGGTACAAGCTCTATGTTAAGGCTATCGACTTCTCCGGAAAGGTCCTTCCTCTTTTTGTCTACCATTATCAGCTTCACCTTGCTGCCAGGATACTTTAGTGTGTCTAGTATTTTGTAGAATCTGGGTATTTCGCGGTGGCTGTCGCTGCACCAGGTTCCCATTACAATTGTAATGCCGTAATCCTTAATCTTATCCGAAAGTCCGGCCAGATCTTTTGTCTTTACGCGGTAATTGTCATATTCAGGATTGAACCACCTGGAATAGCTTGTATCCTGGAATGCACTTCTATTGGCTACTCCTACAAGCATCTGTCTGCCCGTTTTCTCGTCAGTTACAGACTTAAGCTTATTCTCCTGTGCATTCAGCGTAAGAACGGCAGTAAAAAATAATAAAATGAATAATTTCATATTGTCTCACTTTTTCCATTGTAAATTAACTATGGATGCAGTATCCGCCTTAAATCCATTCCCCAGAAAAGTTTTTCTCTTAAAGTCTTAAAGTAATTGGTAGAAAAGGTGTGCACAAGGCGTACGTGTTTTTTGCTTTTTCTTATTACAATATCAAGCGGAGGGGTATAGTTATAAACCCTTTGCCCGTCGCAGTTAATCTGTACCGAAGTATGCATCGAACTTACGTGAATATTAATTGTATGGCTGCTTGCCAGAACGAGCGGACGCATAGTAAGGCTGTGAGGCGATATTGGGCTCATAGTAATAACATCGGCCTGAGGGCTTACAATAGGACCTCCTGTGGAAAGGGAATATGCCGTGGATCCGGTGGGAGTTGCTAGAATAAGACCGTCGGCAGCAAAAGTTGTTACATAATCGTCATCCACCTTCAGTGAAAGCTCAATCATTTTAGGCCAGCCGCCCTTTTCAATTACTATGTCGTTTATTGCGAAGAGATTTTTGTTATCGCATAAGGAGCATTCCCCTTCAAGAACCATACGCTCGTCAATTGTATATTTTCCTTCCTTAACTTCCTTCAGCAGCTGGTCCATGTGGTTAATGTCAAACTCTGCAAGGAAGCCCAGCTTTCCGAAATTTATTCCAAGAATAGGGGTTTCCCAGTTTCTAGCCTGGAAAGCCGTATGGAGCATTGTACCGTCTCCGCCTATTGAGGCTACCATGTCGCAATGCCTGAAAATATCTTCAACATCCATATACGGACACTGCTTAATCTCATCCGGCAGTTCTTTTATTGAGTGGTCAAAATTGCTGCTGATTACGTAATCAAAGCCGTTATCCCGCAGGCTTTTAACCAGGATTGAGACTGCTTCTGCAATGTTTTCCTTTGAGGTGTTTGGCAATATACCAATAGTCATAATTATGATCTGCCCGCTATTTGAAAATCAAGCCCGAAAGGCTATTTACTTTCATTAACATAATTAAGTTTTAACTCTCTTACAACGTCATTTATGAAATTTTCTTCGTTTAGTATCTAATTCGTTTAATGTAAATTATTAATAAAGGGATGTATGTGAAATTCTCAGCCGCGAGTAGAATTTATCAGGTATTTTAATATGCCAGGGAATATTTTTCCTGCGGCGTATGCCGGAAGAGCCAAAGCAGGATTAAGAACCGCCTTTTGGATAAAGAAAGCATTCCGGACACGGTTTTTGAACAGATGCTTCCATTGTAAGGAATAGTACTCATCGGCCAGGGCTCCGGCGAGTTCCTTTCTATATATTTTTATGACTGTTTCAGAAGCAAGCCTTGCACTTTCGAATGCCATTGCGATGCCGTCTCCGGCCAAAGGTGCAATTACCTGAGCTGCGTCTCCTGCCATAATGACTCCGTTTTCAACCGCATTTCTTTTTCCGAAATAAATATTTCCTGTGCCGTAAACGGGAAGTGAATCTATAACGTCAAAAATTTCAGGAGAGAAAATTTTCTTAAAGCTTCTGTTCTGAGTAATGAGTTCCTTGAGATGAGTTTTAGGAGCTTTTCCGTAGTTTCTTCTGTCTTCAAGGAAACAGACGGTAATTTTACCATTATCCACTCTGTTTACTCCGCAGTATATCCCGCTTCCGGTATAGATATGAATCTCCTCTTTCGGGAAACCGGGAGCATATTCTTCAGGGATGTGCAGTTTTACGCCGTCTATCGGGCTTTTGATTTCTGAAAAACCCCGGTTCAGAGCCCTATCCAGGCTGCTCTGCCTGCCGTAAGCCGCAATAACTTTAGCGGCTTTAAGCTCTATCCGGCCATTTGAGGTTAAGACTGTCAGCAGGTAAGAGGCAGAATGCCGGCTTATCTCTTTTACCTGGGCAGGCTGAAGTGCCGTAACACCTTCTTTTAAGGCCTGAGTGAAAATAAAATCATCAAAAATTCCCCTGCTTAATCCGTACCCTGTAAAAGTCAGCTCCGACTTGAGTGTTTTCCCGTTTTTAAAAATCACTTTCAATGAATTTATAGGATTTGGGCAAAGCCTCAGAAACTCATCAAAAAGTCCAAGCGCATTTAATATTTCTGTAGCTTCTCTTGAGATGAACTCTCCGCAAAGAATCTCCCTTGGGAATATTTTTTTCTCGATGAGGCAGACATTAAGTCCTGCTCTTGCCATATGAAGGGCGGCTGAAGAACCTGCAGGACCTCCCCCAATAACGGCGGCATCATATATAGTATTTTTGTCCATTTGTGCTAATTTTTTATTGTGCAGACGATCAGCCACCGGAAGGCCCATTTGCGCCTGATTACGAATCTGCAGTTTTTTATCCGGGAAAGGATTTCCCTCAGTTCTTTTTCAGTGAATCCTCTTTTAACGGAAAGCGGCCCGTCATTTTTTACCATTCTGCTTCTGGAAAACAGCTGAGTAAGGAGGGTAATTCCAGCCAGGGCGAGCACCGACCGTCTTAGGTCGTTGATAACAATTCCGCGCCGGGCAATTGCGCTGCACTGCGTAAGAATACCGGTCATATCCTGTTCATTAAAATGGTGAAAAAAGAGTGATGCATGAACAATGTCGAAACCTTTTTCCTTAAAGGGGAGCCGTTGGGCATTGCAGCAGACAACCTTTGCCTCGGGGTTAGATGTTTTTGTATAGCGGCATGCCTGAATGTTCATATCGGCACAAACGGGGTCGGTTTTTCTTCCATTTATTTTCATTTCAAAAAAAAGGTTGGATCCACCGGATCCAAGGTCCAGAATCTTGACACTCCTGTTAAAAGGGGAAATCCTGTTTAATTCTTCTATCCCTGAGCGGCTTACGGAATTTCCGCCAAGGAAGAAATTTATTACTTTTAGTTCAGTTAAGGCCTGGTCCAAACGCTCATCTGTAATAGAAAGATCATCAATTATTTCTTTATTGTAGCTCCTTTTAAGAAACATCAGACTCCTCTGAAGAAGGCCGTTTCCATGGTAAGCCCCGGGCCGAAAGCAACTGCCAGGAGTATATCACCTTTTTCAAAGTTTTCTTTTTCAAGCAGTTCTTTCATAACGAATAAAATGGAAGCCGAAGACATATTGCCGTAATTATTGAGTACAGCGCGTGAAGCCGCCATTTCACCGTCTGAAAGTCCTATTCCGGTCTGCATTGCGTCCAGTATAGCGCGTCCTCCGGGATGCAGAGCCCAGTATTTAATTGAGTTTCTGCTGAGCCCCATTTCATCAATAATTTTCAGCAGGGCGGGAACAGCTTCTCTTAAGATGATATTGGGAAGTTCCGATGAAAGCATCATTTCAAAACCGAAGTCGCCGATTTTCCATCCCATAAACTGATCCGAGTTATCAAATAGTACTGATCTGGTAGCCAGGAGTTCCAGGCGCGGTTTTGCAGCAGAAACTGTTCTTAAATTTGAAAACAGTGCAGCAGCACACCCGTCGGCAAAAATTATATTGGCAAGAATATTATCTCTTGTAGGTTGCATCTGAAGGTGCAGGCTGCATAACTCAACTGATACAAGAAGTGTATTCGGGGCAGAGCTGTTTCTGGCGGAATTCATTGCTTCAAGCACGGAAGTAAAACCGATTATTGAAGCGGCACATCCCATAAAGCCAATATTTGTTCTTTGAGTGCAGGCGGGGATTCCAAATGTTTTCATCAGGTGATAGTCAAGACCAGGTGCAAAGAATCCAGTGCAGGAGATTGTAATAAGCCGCCCGATGCCAGCAGGGCTGAAATTTGTCTTATCAAAAAGGTCTTTGACTGCTTTTACAGTCAGTTCCTTAGACCATTTCTCATATTCCTGCATTCTGAGTTTAGTGCCCGGAAGCGCAATGTCCTTCGAATAGAATTTTATTTCCGGGTTTTCTTCGGCATCCGGTACAACGACGTATCTCGAATCAATTCCTGAATGGGAGGCTGCCATATCGATCATTCTGGCAACTGCAGGGCGTTCAGCCATTCTTTTTTTCAGCTCCTCAGCTGCCTTTGCCTGGTTTACCCTGTATGGGGGCAGGGATGTAGCGATATCTATTAGCATAATATTCCTGAAGTATTAAAGTTGTCTTTTAACCAATTTAATACATCCGGGCATATAGTCAACAAATGAATATACGGACAGGGGAGGCGGGAGTATTTAAAATAAAAAAAGCCGGTCTTTTCAGACCGGCTTAGAAAACACTTCAAGGAAGGGATTCTTACTTTGTAAGAACCATCTTCTTTGTCATGCTGAAGTTCTGACCATTCTGGCCAACGCCTTCGATGCGATAGAGATAGATACCGCTTGCAGACATTGAACCGCTAAGGTCTCTTCCGTTCCAGGTAGCTGTATAGTTACCAGGAGCAACTTCACCGTTAACCAGTGTAGCAACCAGCTGACCAACGATGTTGTAAACATTCAACTTAACACGGGCTGCAGAAGGAACACTGAATACAATCTGTGTTGAAGGGTTGAATGGGTTAGGATAGTTCTGGCTTAAATCAAATGATTTAGGTATTTCGTTGTTCTTAACTGCAACGCCTGTACCAGTCAGATCAAGAATAGAAGCTTTCAGTAATGCAACAGTATATTTAGTATTGTGCATACCCATTGAAGCATCGCTCTTAACGAACAGGTAGTTATAGATAGCAGCTACTTTTTTCCTGTCACCCTTAACTAACAATGAATCCTTCATTGCACCAGTAACGTCACCGGTTGTAACGTCGATAGGCAGTTTTGCTTTGAGTGTAGCCATAAGGTTAGCAACTTCAATCTTAACGCCTTCAACTTTACCGTTACCGTCATAATCCTGGCCCTTGATATCGCTGAATTCTTCAATTGAAGAACCGTGGCATCTCTGGCAGATTTCGATTCTGTCTTTACCCTGATCATCAACCATTGTCCAGTCATGGTTTGAAATAGTAGCACCTGCTTCAGTACGTTCCTGCATGTGGCAGGTTACGCAGGCGTCATCCATGAAAGCGTGAGTTGTGTAGTTATCGTACTTCTGACCATACTGATAAGCGTTCTGTCCGAAGTACATATCAGCCTGTGGATTTGAATGAGGTCCATAGTGATCAGCAAATCCGTAGTAAGGAGCCTTGCTTGTAACCTTTGCAGCAACGTCGTAACGTGAGCTGTGGCAGTTCATACAGATAGCGCCTTTACCGCCGTTAGGAACAACATATCCGTTTCTGAGGTTGATAGTTGTCATTGTACGGAGCTGGTTCGGGTTGCCGTTTCCATGAGGATCGTGGCAAGCAGCGCATGTTAAAGCAACGTTAGTTTCAGCAACACCGTTAGTGCTGTAAATGTTAGTAGTAGTCATCTGAGCAGGCTTACCAGCATCAACCCATTTCTGGAATGCAAGACCGCTGTGGCAGGGATAGCAGCCAGTACGACCTGTGTGTGAACCGTCGGCCCACTTTGCGTGAGCTGAAGCATTGTAATAATAACCGATTCTGTGGTGTGTCATAGCGTCATGGCATGTTAAGCAGACGCCAGCTTCAATTGAATAAGAAATTTTCTTTGTGTTGCCGTTATGGTCAGCGCCTGCACCGTGGCAGTTTTCGCAGCCGATGGTAGCAACAGCTTCCATCTTAGGATCGAGAGACTTCATCTGGTTCCAGGCTGTCAGGTCGCCTGATTTTGTCCAGTAATCACCGTCTCTGAGTTCGAGAGGCTTGTACCATAAAGTATCAAAACCTGTCTTTTTAGCCATGTATCCCCAGTTGCCGTTATCGACATTCTGATCATAGCCTTCAACGTGGCACTTGAAGCATCCGCCGGCATAAGCGCCTTTGCCTGCTTCAACTTCCAGCATACCGGTAATACCTCTCTTGAACTGTGTTGCGTGACCGGTCTGCTGCCAAGCATCATATTTATCCTTGTGGCAGACACCGCAGCCGACTTCAACGTTGCCGCTGTTGTCGTTCATAGGTCTGGTATAGAAAGTACCGAGGAATGTGCTGACAAAGAAAGTATCCTGGTCAGTTTTTCCAGCGCCTTCAACCTTAACGATATAACGTCCGGTTACATCAGGAGTAAAAACAGTCGGCTTTCCGGCTGCAGATGTGAAAGCAGAAGTTGAACCATTCGGTTTTTCAACGAAAGACCATGTAATGGTAGGAACTGTACCAGTTGTGTCAGCATTCAAATAAATATTCTGACCTTTTGCTACAGTGCGAAGACCGGTGTAAACCAGGAATGTTCCTGCAGGAGCCTTACCAGGAGCAAAAAAGGCGGTAAGACCTGTAGAGGACATAGGTGCTCTCTTAATCTTTACTGTCTGGGCGAAGCTTTCCATTGTAAAGAAGCTTACCAGCAGTACGATCGTACAAAAAAGTATCGATCTTTTCATAAAACGAACCTCCGATTAATTAAAGAAATAATAACCATGCGCATGTTATTGGACAGGAAGTTTCTCACCTTCCTTATCCTGCTATTTATAAATAGCTTCTATGGTCGCTTGTCATCTGCAAATTGTATACCAGTGTCCCAATTGGGAAAGTGTTGAATATTGAAATACATCATTCCCGCTATTCCCAATATTAGTAAAAACAGGTTCTTTCTTCTGAAAAAAAATGTGTTAAATATGAACAGTCAAGTGTTGAAAAATTAAGCATTTACGCTTTAGCCGGGAGCCCGGATGTGTATAGATTCTTAACAGGGGGGAAACGGGAACCATGGGCGAAATTCTGCATGGAAAAATGAGTCTCTTTGAATTTTTCCAAGTTTCGGGAAAATTTGGTTTTGAAATTGGGGATTAAGGGAAAAACTCTGCCGGCTCTTAGTGCCGGCAGAGGTGAATTCAGAAGTTAAAAATAGGTTCAAGTGTAAGAATTACAGTTAAGATTAAAAGTATGGTTATGGTTGACCATCCAATAAAATTCTTAACCGGCGTATTGGTAAGTGCGCCCATGATCTCTTTCTTATTTACAATAATCATCATCGAGATGAGAACAACCGGCAGAAGGATGCCGTTTATAACCTGGGTCCAGATTGTAATTTCAATTAAAGGTGCACCGGGAATGAGTATAATGAACACCGAAACGATTATTATGGAGGTAAAGAAAGTATAGAATTCGGGGGCTTCGCGCGGTTTTTTGTCAATACCGGCCTCAAAGCCGAATGCCTCGCAGATATAAAATGCAGTTGCAAGGGGCAGTATGGTTGCCGCAAAGATCGATGCAATAAAAAGTCCGAATGCAAAAAGCTGGCTTGCAAAGGCGCCTGCCAGAGGCTGAAGGGCTTCTGCTGCGTCCTTGGCGTCGTTGATCTGAATTCCCTTCTGATGAAGTGTGGCGGCGCAGGCAACTATGATGAAAAATGCAACAGCTACGGTTGCAATACAGCCTATAACGACATCCCAGATTTCATATTTATACTCATCTAGTTTGATACCTTTTTCAATAACTGCCGACTGCATGTAAAACTGCATCCATGGGGCAATTGTGGTGCCAACGATACCGATTACCATTCCAATAAAGCGTGCATCCCATTCAAATGAGGGTTTTGCAACAGCTGTGCCAATTGCAGCCCAATCGGGCTTAGCCAGCACGGCAGAAACAACATACGAAAGCAGGAAGACGCTGAAAACAAGGAATATTTTTTCGGCCGACTTGTATGTGCCATGAACCACAAAAAACCAGACCAGGAGGGCCGAAACGGGCACTGAAATGTACTTGCTGACGCCGAAGATCTGAAGGCTTCCGGCAACGCCGGCAAATTCGGTTGTAGTATTGCCAATATCAGCTACAATGAGGCCGAGAAAAATAAAAAATGTTACTTTGACGCCGAAATTTTCGCGTATCAGGTCGGCCAGTCCCTTGCCTGTCACGATACCCATTCTTGCATTCATTTCCTGAACAACCAGGAGGACCACAAAGGCAGGAATTAATGTCCAAAGCAGTCTGTAGCCATACATGGCGCCGGCTACAGAGTATGTAGTTATTCCGCCGGCATCATTATCTACGCTCCCGGTTATTATACCGGGGCCCAGTATGCTTAAGAATACCAGCAGGGTAGAGATCCACCCCTTTTTCTTTCCGTTTTTATCAACAGCCAGGACCGTTATCCTCCATATTTGAAGTGCGGAAACTTTATATGTTCCGCCATATCATCAATAAAACTCTATTTATTAAATTCCTAAAACGTGCCGCCCGATTGGGGCAGGCCTGAAGGTTTTATCTTTCCTTCAGTATCTCATACATAATATCGTTAATTACAACGTTTCCTACCAGGTTCATTTCCTTATCCACAATAGGAATCGCAAAAAGATTATATTTTGTCACAATTTTGATCAGTTCTTCAATTTCATCATTGTCGTACATAAAGATAATATCCTTATGCATAATGCTCTTAAGTGTGACAGTAGGATCAGAAATAACAATATCTCTTAAAGAGACCTTTCCTATCAGCTTATTTTTCTGGTTTGTGATGTATATATAGCTGGTAGTACCTTCCTCGGGTTTCTGTTCTCTGATTGTGCTGATAACCTGCCCGACGCTTGCATCGCTTCTGAAAGCAACGAACTCCGTACTCATAAGACTTCCGACAGATTTTTCATCATACTCCATGAGTTCCCTGACTTCGTCGGAAGCTTCCTTTTCCATATTATTGAGGAGTTCTTCAACCCTTTCCTTATCCATGCCGTCCAGGATATCAGCCACCTCATCGGCTGGCATTTCTTCGAGAATATCGGCGGCTTTATCGGCCGAAAGGTTTTCGAGCACTTTAACCTGTGTTTCTTCCTCCATCTCCTCGAGAACGTCGGCACCGCGGGCGTTATCCAGGTGAGCGAAGATGGTCATACCGGTCTTTGTATCAAAATCCTCAATAATATCTGCCAGGTCGGACGGGTGCAGTGTGGAAAGTTTATTATATGTCTTTGAAAGAACAATATTTTCACTTCCTGAAAACACGGTCTCGACGTCATTCCAAAGGATGAGTTTTGAGGGTACTTTGATGCCGAGTTTAAGGATCGGTTTTGCGATACCGAGGCGTCTTAAAAGCCCCTCGGTTCCTATATCCACGGCGACCACAAACATACCGGCTGAAAGGAGAGCAAGTCTAACATCATTAACGCGTACGACCTTACGGCCGTTAACGTCGATGATCTGCTTATCCATGACCTGTTTATGAAGCATGATAAGGTCCTCGACCGGGATTTCCTCGAGTTTTGTGCACGAAAGGTGATACTGTCCGTGTCTTTTACCGAGTGTAACGTAGTCCCAGTTAATGAACTTTATTCCATCTTTGGTTTTTAATTTTGCGGCTCTCACGCGCGGATTTCTGACGTCGTTAGTAACGGCAAGATCTTTCAATTTACCAATAATCTGGTAATCGTGAGAAAAGATATTAGTGTCCAGAATTCTGCTGAAATCAAAACTGATAAACTGCATTTTAACCTCCCCTTTAGAGAGAAATTAATCGTTATGAAATAAAACCTGGTCGTTTAATCTATGTCGCAGACACACCGTTTCAGAGCTTAAGCATAAAGTCTTAAGAATCAAGAAAGATTGTGGAAAATAAAATTTCCAGTATGTCTTTTCAGGCAAAATGCATAGACAGAAGAGATGATATACTTGTAAAAATTGGAATTGGAATAAAAAATAATTATTCCGGGTCTGAAATTTTAACAGGTGCAATTTTTACAAATTCGCTGGAAGCACTATCCGGGGATTTTCATAGGGAGTTCAAAAGATCAGCCTCAAACCCGGAGACGGTACTTCTCTGGAATATCGGGATAAATTCTTCGAGCAAAATAAGCAACGCTTATCACCGCCAGAATCGTCCACAGTATCTCCTCTGTTTGTTGCTAAAATTTTTTTCCTGCATGTAATTTTAATTAAAATATTAAGTTTTGTCAATTATTTTTTGCAGATACACTGAATAAAATTAAGCATGAAGTGCTTCGGAGGAGGATAATGGAGAAAATGGCTCCTCAGGAAATAAAATTTTGGATTAGATTCTTAAGAAAAAAATAATTAACTTGAAAGTAGACGTAAAAATGTAGGGAATTAATCATTTAATAGCTTGACAAGTTAGCAATAATTATATATTTTTATAACTCAAATTTTTGCTCTAAAAAAGCAATAAAAGTTTGATTTTACACTCCGCGATAGCTCAATGGCAGAGCATTCGGCTGTTAACCGAAGGGTTGCAGGTTCGAGCCCTGCTCGCGGAGCACTTGAAAGCCCAGAATGCCATCTGGGCTTTTT
>JBLNAZ010000215.1:0-25886 GCA_050259615.1 Syntrophomonadaceae bacterium
ATACCCGTCATCACATAATAGAGCCCGAAGAAAAGAATTTCACCGGGAGATCGGCTTATAAGCTCAGGAGATTTCGGGTATATTCCGTTCCGGATCTCATGCGACCATTCAAAATATTTATTTACAAGGAACCAGACTGCAAAGAAAATCGTAAAGCCGAGCAGCGTAATTGAAAGTTTTTTGTTTCCCTTCTGAAGGGCTGTAATTGCCATTGCCACAGTAAGGCTGCTCGTTAAAAGTATGATCGTATTAAAGGCGCCAATGATAGTATTCATCCCCTGCCCTGCCGTATGGAAGTCATCATTATTCATATAGCGGTAAACGCCATAAATAAGGAACATACCGCCAAAAAGAAGGAGTTCTGTCAAAAGGAAGAGCCACATCCCGATCTTAGCCCCCATCTTGTCCTTATGTCCGTGAGCCACGAGGAGATGCTCTGTATCGGGCCTGCCGCTTGAAAGGGCCGGGTTTTCCACGGCTGCATTAGGGACTTTGCTCACTGTTCCTCCTCCGCTGAATGGTTAAACTCTTCCTGTTTCAGTTTTGCCTCTTCCTGGGCGTGATAGTCGTAAGGCCCGTGAGTAATAACGGGAATTTCCTCAAAGTTCTCCTGCGGCGGCGGAGAAGGGACAGTCCATTCCAGTGTCATTCCGCCCCATGGATTCATTCCGGCCCTGGGTCCGCTTTTAAGAGCCCTGAAAAGGTTAAAAAACATGACAATAAAGCCTGAAATCATGACCCAGGAGCCTACTGTTGCAAATACGTGCTGCCAGTGGTACTGAGGCAGGTAGTCGTAATACCTTCTGGGCATACCCTCATATCCGAGAATAAAGAAAGTAAAGTAGAGCATCATAAAGCCTAGGGTTATCATGCTGATTGCGACCTTTGCAACTTTCTCATTATAGAGTCTTCCGAACATTTTCGGGAACCAGTAGTGCAGTGCTGCAAAGAAAATAAATCCAGTTCCGCCGAAGACCACAAAGTGGAAGTGCGCAACTACGAAATATGTATCTGTAAGGTGAACGTCTGTAGCCAATGCTCCTACTACGAGCCCCGAGAGTCCGCCGATGGAGAACACGAAAATAAAAGCCAGTACGAAAAGAAGCGGAGCGCCAAGTTCAATTGATCCTTTATATAATGTTGCCGTCCAATTAAATACCTTAACGGCGCTTGGTATGGCAACAAGGAATGTAAAGAGTGAAAATATCCACCTTGAGGTATCGCTCATACCGGAGACAAACATATGGTGTCCCCAGACGAAGTAGCCAACAAATGCAATTGCAAGGCTTGAAATTGCAATAGCCTTATAGCCGAAAATGGTCCTGTGTGCGAAGGTAGGTATTATCTCAGAAACCACACCCATTGCAGGCAGTATCATAATGTAAACGGCAGGATGGGAATAGATCCAGAACATGTGCTGGTATAATATCGGGTCGCCGCCTAAGGCAGGATCAAACAGTCCCACGCCGAAAAGCCTTTCAATTGCAACAAGTGCCAGAGTTATACCAACTATAGGAGTCGCAATAAGCTGTATCCAGGCCGTTGCATAGAGTGACCATGCAAACAAGGGCATCTTAAACCAGCCCATTCCGGGAGCGCGCATGCGGTGAATTGTTGTAATAAAATTAAGCCCCGTTAATATTGAGGAGAAACCCAGTATGAAAGCAGCCAGTATCATCCATGAAACGTCAGTCCCGGTTCTTAGGCTGTATGGGACATAAAAAGTCCATCCCGTATCAATAGGTCCGCCCGCAAGGAATAAGGAAAGAACGGCAAAGATTCCGCCCGTGATGTAAAGCCACCACGACAGGATGTTGAGTTTCGGGAATGCAACGTCTTTTGCTCCGAGCATAATGGGAAGAAAGAAGTTACCGAATACGGCAGGAATGCCCGGAATAACGAACAGAAATATCATAATAAGGCCGTGCAGAGTAAAAAGCGAATTATAGGTCTGTGGTCCCATAATTGTCCTTCCCTGCCCCAGCATTTCAAGTCTCATCAGGACGCCTATAGTAGCCCCGATGCAGAAAAAAGTCGTCAGGGCTATTAGGTACATCAGCCCAATTCTTTTATGGTCAGTTGACAGAATCCAGGCCAGAATTCCTTTATGGGGCCCTTTTTCGTCGTAAAAATCCACATAATTTCCATGAATAACATGATCAGCCATGTTTTAGCTCCTCTCCTTTACTTTTACTTACTCTGCTTTTAATTACAAGAACAGTAAAGAGCACTACAGCAGAGAATAACAATAAACTCCCGATTACTTTAGTAACATTAAAGACATATTTTCCTCCCTGCCTGTCATAGCTGTAGCAGAAGGAAAGTATTTTGTTTACAGTAGGTGTAGGTTCACCTTTCTGTGCTTGCAGGACAGCCATCTTGACGTCGAAGGGGAGAAACTGAGTTCCGAAAATGTACCTTGTTATCTTGCCTTCCGGAGAAAGCACTATGAGGGATCCCATATGAATAAAGTCGCCTCTGTCGCGCTTATAATAGAACCCTGCAGCATCAGTCATTTTATGGATTGTGATGCTGTCGCCCGTCATGTAAGTCCAGGAACTTTCAGGCAGTTTGCGCCTCATGGCGCCCATATGATCGCTTTTCCATTTCTTTGCGTCTGAAGGTTTGTCATTAGGGTCAAAACTGATTGTCCATATGTCAAAATCACGTCCTGGATCGAGGTCAACTTTATCCATAACCTCAGCCACCCCGCTTAGCAGAGGGCTGCAGACACCTGGACAATGGTAATAAACAAATGCCAGAACAACCGGCCTTTTGATCATATTTTTAAGTACTACTGGTTTACCATTTTCGTCGTTAAAAGTAAGATTTAATGGCACATAGCTTCCAAGCTGCTCATCTATTCCGACTTTACCGTTACCATTTTTGGGCAAAGCAAAAACATTAAGTAACAGGAGGAAGAATACAAGAGTTAAGACTCCTTTTATCTCATACAACCTGTTCATTTTCAACCGCTCCTTTTCGAATACAAATTCAATAAATACTGATATAAATCGTTCCAATCCTTAGCGTTAAGGTTAACAACTGCAGGCAGAAAACCGTTGACATCAGTATTTGAAGTAACTGTACGGACAAATCCGTCCAGACTTGTTTTCCAGGCTTCCGAAGAGTTGAGATAAATCAGGCTTCTCACTTTATTGCTGCTTACCCTGTTAAATATCTGAGCCCCGGCTTCCGCTGTATTACTATTAATATAAGATAAAATTGAGTAAATATTCTGCATACCGGGAAGTGCCTCGGAATTGATCTTTGTGATGGCTTCTGAAACCGGGATCTGAGCTGCACTTTGTGTTCCCTTGGAAAGGTTATAATTTTTGTCGAGCTCAGCCAGTTCCTGTTCTGTTGGTTTGGGGAAATCATTTGCAAAAGTTCTCACGTAGCTTATTATATCCAGGCGGTCGCCGGCAGGCAGGTACTCAAAGGCAGGCATACCGCTTCCTGGAATACCCTTCTGCAGCGTCAGGAACATTTCAGAAACCCGTCTGCCGTTAATCCACCCTTGGTTTGAATGAAAATTTCTGGGTTTCGGATTCAGGGCAGCACCTGCAGGCCCGTCGCCCATACCGTTGCTTCCATGGCATGAAATGCAGTTTGCCTGGAAGAGGGTTTTGCCCTTGTTGATCATTGCATCTGTAGGCTGCATCAGCTGTTTAATATCCACGCCCTGTGAGGCAGCAGCCTTTGAGGGTTTAATATCCATAAAAACATTGGCAGAATCGGGCAGTGTGGGCGATACCTCATTCTGATTTGCAACACTAAAATGGTCCACAAAGTAATAGCCTCCGATCAAAAGGATAACAAAAAAGTATGGATATATGAGGCCGAACCATCTTTTGGGATTTCGCACAACGTCGCGAAAATTTATTTCTTCTTCAATTTGCGGTCTGTTTTCCATTTTAAGTCCCTTAATTAAAGTCTAAAATCCAGGCCTCTTTCCAGCTTCGGATCCCCGATCGGGATAATGTTTGTATTCTTTGCTTTCATTGTAAAGAATATAATTGCAATTCCAACAGCAGCTATCGGGAATGCAAATTCCATCCAGCCCAATACAGCACCCGTACGACTGTAGGTTGGCATAATAAGCCAGTAAAGGTCGAACAGGTGTGCAAAGAGAATCCATATCGACATAAACAGCAGACGCCCGGGATTCATTTTTGAAGGCTGCGACAGGAGCCCGAAGTACGGCACAATAAAATGAATTACTATAAGGGCTATGGAAACAATCTTCCAGCTGCCCTGCCAGCGGAGAAGGAACCAGGTTGTTTCTTCGGGAAGATTAGCATACCAGATTAATAGATACTGGCTGAAAGCTATATAAGCCCAGAAGTTAACAAAGGCAAACAGCAGCGCTCCAAGGCTGTAGAGATGATCTTCTGTAAGATGAGTGAAGTAGCCTCTTTTAATAAAAAGAACCACTACAATTGTAGCCGAGGCCAGCGCAGCAAGGATTGTTCCTGAAAAGTAGTAAACCCCGAAAATAGTGCTGAACCAGCGGGGTTCCAGGCTCATCATCCAGTCCACGGCAGCAAGTGTTATTGTGATGGCAAAAACGGGCATAAAGATGGCGGAAGACCTGATATTCTTAGTTGTAATATGCTGGTCCTTTAATTCATCCTGCTTTTCGGAGTTCCTCACAATGAGCAGATAGAACAACAGCCAGATGGCAAAGCAGACAAGCGTTCTCACGATAAAAAACGGCACATTCAAATAAGACGACTTACCGGTCAAAGCCGGATCCTGACTTACGATTTCGGCATGGCTCCAGTGGAATACTTCGTGCATGCTGAAGTAGAGCGGTATGGCAAGAACAGGAATAACAAATAATATGGTGGACAGGAATTCACTTACTCTTCTGACCGGAGTGCTCCATACAGCGCCTGCAACGTACTCAAGTGCAACCAGGAACAGAGATCCAAGCCCAATACTCATTAAAAACATAAAAGATATGAGTACATTAAAAGAGCTCCTCGTCCTGTCGACAAGAAAAGATACCACTATCAGAAGGATACCAAGCGCAAGCAGGCCCCAGCCCAGAATGCTTATGCTTTTTGGGAATTCTTTTATTCTATAGTTAAAGTTTTCTGTATTAAGGCTCATTTTGTATCAGACTCCTTGGCGTTTTGAGATCTTTGAAGTGCGCGCAGATAGTGTATAATTGCCCATCTTTCCTCACGCAGGATCTGTTTGGCGTAAGAGGGCATAATATTCTGTCCTTCAGTAATGATATGGTATATATCGCCGTCCTTATAGTTTCTGACCTTTTCAGACAAGAGGCTTGGTGGGGCCGGGAATTGTCCCCTCAGGCGGCTGTCCCCTTTTCCGAAATAGCCGTGGCAGGGGCTGCAGAACGTGTTAAACTTATCCTGTCCCTTTGCCAGAACTTCCTTTGAAGCTACGAGGGGATTTACCAGGTATTTTGATGCGTCAGCCTGATTGCCCTTAAAGGGATATGGGATGTAGCCCCTTGCAATAGTTCCATCTACCGGCATTCTCATACCGAATCCGTCTGAATAGTAGGTGCTTTTGGACTGTGCCGAGACCTTGTTCTGTGAGGCCATCCAGCTGAAAGGCTGCCAGTAAAGTACATAATTAAGGCTGAAGTAAGTAAGTGCAGCAGTAAAAATAAATGTCCCAAAAAGAAATGTAAGGAACTTAGGTTCAAACACCCCATGTATAACGCTTATTTCTTCGGTGTCGTAGTGTATTGATGTTATGCTGCCTGCTTTCAGGTTCTTAAAGAGAGAGACAATTTTATCTTCATCAAAAATGGGGTCTTTTGCCATTATCATGATGCCGAACTTATCGGATGACACACTTTTCATATACTCTGTATCGTGCAGGGGGTAGCTGTTATTAGGCAGCTTAAAATATATAAATAGCATAGCTACTACGGTACCGATTGAAGCGAGCAGAACGGTCACTTCGAAAGTAATAGGTATAAACGCCGGTAAGGAGAAGTAGGGCTTTCCTCCAATTACCAGGGGATAATTTACTGCAGAGACCCACCACATGAAGAAAATGGCAGAAAAGGTACCTGTAAGTCCCACGACCAGAGCCACATAGCTTAAGGTTGAGGGCTTTAGCTTCATAGCTGAATCCATGCCGTGGACGGGGTAAGGAGTATTGACGTCGTAGTTTGTATAGCCCGCATTTCTGACTTCCGTTACGGCGTGCAGGATTTCCCCCGGCGTGTCGAAAAGTGCAGTTACTGCAAATAATAATCTGTTGTCCATTATATATCCTCCTGCTGCCGGGGTCTGAATGCAGTTGAATCCTCTGCAATATGGTGTGCAACCTGAGAACCTTCAATGACACCTTTGACCTCAGCAATTGAGACTACAGGCAGTGTCTTTATAAATAAAAGAATCCATGTAAAGAAGAACCCGAAGCTTCCCATTAAAATACCCAGGTCGACAAAAGTAGGAGTAAAGTAATGCCAGCTTGAAGGCAGGAAGTCCCTTGAAAGCGAGGAAACGACAATTACAAATCTTTCAAACCACATGCCCACGTTAACAAATACTCCTATTACAAACATTACAGGGATAGTTCTTCTAATTTTTTTGAACCAGAAAAGCTGGGGTGAAACCACGTTACAGGTAACCATAATCCAGTAGGCCCAGGCGTAGGGTCCGAATGCCCTGTTGACGAAAGCAAACTGTTCAACGGGGTTTCCGCTGTACCAGGCGATAAAGAACTCCATGCCGTAAGAGTAACCTACCATAGATCCTGTAAGCAGAATGATCTTATTCATTCTTTCCAGTGTATCGATTGTAATAATATGCTCATAGTGGAATATTTTCCTTACGAAGATCAACACGTTCTGAACCATGGCAAACCCGGAGAAAACTGCCCCGGCAACAAAGTATGGGGGGAAGATGGTTGAGTGCCAGCCTGGCATAACAGAAACGGCAAAGTCGAAGCTGACAATAGTATGAACCGAGAGCACAAGGGGTGTTGCAAATCCGGCCAGGACGAGGTAGACCATTTCATAATGGTGCCAGTGCCTGTTTGAGTGCCTCCAGCCAAGACTGAAAACAGAGTATAGAATTTTTTTTATTTTGCCTTTAGTCCTATCCCTCAGAGTAGCCAGGTCGGGGATGAGTCCAACATACCAGAAGATAAGAGAAACGGTAAGGTAGGTTGAGACAGCAAACACGTCCCATACCAGAGGCGATATGAAGTTAACCCATATGCCGTGTTCATTCGGGTAAGGGAAAAGGTATGCCGCAAGCCAGGGGCGCCCCACATGTATCAGGGGAAAAATACCTGCGGTCATAACGGCAAATATCGTCATGCCCTCAGAAAATCTTGCAATACCATTTCTCCATTTCTGTCTGAAGAGAAATAGAATTGCCGAAATAAGAGTTCCCGCATGTCCAATACCGACCCAGAAGACAAAGTTAACGATGCCGAAGCCCCAGCCAACAGGCTGGTTATTACCCCACATTCCGATGCCGTAATAAAATGTGAGTCCCAGACAGATGACACCAATAACAAGCATGCTTAAAGTTATGGAAATTGCAATGTAGTATCCCCTGTCGGGTCTGGTTTCAGTCGGAGCCGCAATCAGATCGTTAATGGAAGCTAAAGTCGGCCTGCCCTCTATTACTGAAAGTTCTTTTGAATAATCGACACTCACTATTAAACCTCCGGATGAATATTTCTTAATTTGGCCAGATAAGTAATATTAGGGCGTGTATTTAATTCAACCAGCACATGGTAGCCCAGGTTATGCGCCCTGAATTTGGAGATTATGGAATCAGGATCGTTGGCATCTCCAAAAACAATTGCACTGGAGGGGCAGGCCTGCTGGCAGGCTGTCTGCACGTCAGAACCTTTAAGGTCCCTGTTCTCCTCAATTGCACTTTCTCGTGCCTGCATAATGCGCTGAATGCAGAACGTGCATTTTTCCATTACGCCGCGCGAGCGTACTGTTACCTCGGGATTATATACCATTTCCACGGGTTCCTGAAGGTAATATCCGTCGGCAAAATGATCCCTGAAATTAAAGAAATTGAATCTTCTGACCTTATAAGGGCAGTTGTTAGAGCAGTATCTGGTGCCGACGCACCTGTTATAAGCCATCTGATTGAGCCCGTCGGGGCTATGTGTAGTTGCCGCAACGGGGCACACATTTTCACACGGGGCTGTATCGCAGTGCTGGCAGAGCATAGGCTGCGTATATGTAACCGGTTCATCAGGGGTTCCGGAATAATAGCGGTCGACCCTGAACCAGTGCATAATACGTCCATTATTGACCTGTTCTTTTCCCACCACCGGCACATTATTTTCTATGTCGCACGAGGTTATGCAGGCGTTGCAGCCAACGCATTTATTGAGATCGATACCCATAGCCCATTTAACGCCCACGTATTCGGGATTCTTATTCATGCTGATTTTTTCGCGTTCTTCTTTTTCCAGAAATCCCGGGTTATTCCGGTATTCTTCAACAGTTCCTTCCCTTATTATGCCGCGTCTTTTATGAACATCCTTGGGACCTGGTTCACCTACCGTGTGCTGTTCCTGCGTAGAGACAAGCTTATATGTACCTGAAGTCTTCCTTATATTTACATGGTTATAAATATAAGGAGTTATTGCGGCATCTTTACTCAAAAGCACGTTAGCATTAGTGCCCACGCCGCTTCCTACTTCGCCGGCTTTCCACCTCCCGTAGCCCAATTCGACCACAACGGCTCCGTCTGCCGTACCGGGCTGGATGAAGACCGGGAACTCCTGTTTCCTTCCGCCGCCCAGGCTAACTTCTATTTTATCGTAATAGTCGACGCCCAGTTCCTTTGCTGTACCCGGAGAAATGGCGGCATAGTTATCCCAGACAACCTTTGTAACAGGATGCGGCAGTTCCTGCAGAAATCCGTTATTTGCGTAGCGTCCGTCGCCGATTGTATAATTTTCCTTCAGGATGAGCGTATATTTACCTCCCGCCTGAACAGGTTTTATATCCGCAAGACTTTGGGACTGATAAGTACCCATTGCAGGAGCCTTCTGTTGAGTGACGAAGACGCCGTTTTCCAGAGCTGTAAACCAGAAAGTTCTGAAGTCCAGTGGTGAGGCAGCATTTGCATAAATCCCTTTTTCCCAGTTACTCATTATAAAATCGTGATAGACCGTATCCTTATAGAATTTTTTGTCGCCGGAGGCCCAGCTAAGAAGAACGGCTTCCTTCTGGCGCGTTGAATACAAAGGATAGATCACCGGCTGCTGAAGACTGTAGACGCCGGTTCTTATATTATAGTCCCCCCATGATTCGAGGCTGTGGTTTACAGGAAGAGCATACTTGCAAAGAGCCGAGGTTTCATTTTCCTGTTCCAGCAGTGCAATAGAAAAAGGAACCTTTCTGAGGGCATTTTCATAGCCGTAATCCGGCGGAAGATCGAAGACCGGATTTGTATCGTAATGAATTACAATGGGCACGTTCCCGTTATTCATTTCACTAATAAGGCCTTCCCATTCGGTTTTTAAGGCAAAGGTGAGCTGGACAACTTCCGCCTGGTCTGTGCGGTAGAGTTTTGTATTGCCGAGAATTTCATTAAGAGCGTTTACAGCAACGTGAACGTCTTCGGGCAGGCGGCCTCCTGCAAAGACAATTGAGGCTCCCCTGTTATTAATCAGGTCTTCTACCAAGTGACCGACAGCTTTTTCCGGCAGATTCTCTTTCTTTATAAAATCGTTCAGCGAAGTAGCCGCCGGGGCCTTTATGGTACTTCCGGTTTTACTTCCTATTTCATTTATAAGGCTTAAAACGAAATCAAGCTGCCTGTCTGCTTTAAGCCTCATGCGGTAATCGGCAGCAATTCCGGTTGGGGTCATGGTGCTTTCAACCGTATAAAGCCTGTTAAATTCAGTATTCAGGAAGCCGTCGCGTCCTTTTGTAAAAAGCTGAATATTTTCAATATTATGTCCTTCGTTTGCAAGAAAGTCCCCTTCTAAAGAGACCACTACCCTGGCCTGATCCCATTGTATGAGAGGAAAATATCCGGGGCCGTAGGAGCGGTTCCAGGCTGCATTTCTCATGCCGTTATTAAACAGCTCATAGGAGTAAACCTTAGCGGTCGGATATTTTGCAATGAAGTTATCCAGGGCCATTTTTTCAGAAGGTGAGGATATTCTGCGGGTTATAATTGCAATCTGTTTTCCAGATGAGGCAGCTTTTCCAAGTTCAGCAATCATACCCTCGTCGATTGAAGGCCACGAAATTGCTGAAGAGTCGCCCTCTGAAAGCTGAACAGGGGTTTTAAGCCTGTTCGGGTCGTAAAGATTAAGGACGCTTGCCTGTCCAATAGCACAGATTTTTCCACGGTTTACCGGGTGATCTGGATTACCGTCCAACTTAACGGGTCTTCCCTCGCGTGTTTTAACTAAAATGCCGCACGCATTTGAACAGCCCGTGCAGGTGGAAGCGTAAAGGTTTGGAATACCGGGTGTAATTTCCTCGGGCTTTTTATTATAAGGTATTATCTCCCCTTTATCGCGGTAATTAGTGCATGAAGAGGCTGCAAATGCCACTGAAGCACTTAGCAAGGAAAGAAACTTTCTTCTTGATACTGTACTTAACTTCGATATTTCAAAATCATCGGTAACTCCCTTCATAAATTCATTTGCGTTTTCCTCAAATGCTTCGGGGTTTTTATTGAGCTCACTAAGGCTTCTCCAGTAGTTAGGATCCTTACCTGAAGTTTCATTGTTTGAGTTATTCATCCTCTTAAACCTTTCTTATTCCTTTTTACTGCCAGTGGATGTTCGATAATTTTGATCTTCTTTCCGGAGGGGGCTGCTTTTTTATCCCCTGCCAGAATTTTTACCGGGAAAGCTGAGGCAAACAGAAGGCCTGCTATTATCTTTCCAAGGTTTCCAAAAAACTTTCTTCTCGGGAGTTTTATTTTTTCCGGCATAATTATATCCTTCTTTCAGCGGTGACAGGCAAAACAGTTTTGAGGTCCGTACTTTATATTCTTTACATATGGCAGCATCTGAGGAGCATTTCTATGGCAGTTGAGGCAGGCAGACATTACGAATGTATTCATCTGCGCTACGACGTCCATATTCTGCACCTCGCCGTGGCATGTCTGGCATTTAATGCCGCGGTTAACGTGTACGCTGTGATTAAAGTAAACGAAGTCCGGGACCTTGTGAATCCTTTTCCATGGGATGGGCTTGTTGTCTTCATAGTACTTAGTGAGCCTGATAATCTCAGGTCTGTCCTTACGAGCCACACCGTGGCAGTTCATGCAGGTACTGACAGAAGGAACCATGGCATGACGTGATTTATCGGCCCCCGTGTGGCAGTACCGGCAGTCTATGCCCATTGTGCCGGCATGCAGCTTATGGGAGAATTTGATCGGCTGCTCAGGACCGTAGCCCACACCGTCGCGTTCAGGCCTGGAAATAAAATAAGTCAGTACAATAGAGCATAAAATGACAAAAACGGTTATAGGCAGCCTGACTTTTAATGTATAATCGAGTACAGTTTTTTTCATTTTCTTCCTTAGCAAATAGATTTGAGAATCTACCAATATCTATCGATGCAAGAACTTTCCTATGATTGGCAAGACTGAGCCCTAAACAATAAAGATTTGAAATGGATGTCCTTTTCTATGGCCTGAAGTTTTCAGGTTCAGTAAATAATTAATTGCCCTCAATTACCCGCATAGAGTGGAACTATTTTAAGATAAAAAAATCAGATTAAAAATCAAAGGTGTGAAGTCGGATTTGGGTTGATTTAGAAAAAATGAATAAATAAAGATGAGTTTTGATGTAAGAAAAGTAAAAGGTGTTCTATATCTGCAGGATCTTGCCGGATTTGTCGTAGTCTTTTTTTTGTGTCAGTGTGCCTTCCTTATAGTACCTTTCACTTTTAATTTCGCCCGATTCATAGTACCAGATAGATAAGCCGTGGATATTATTGTCCTTGTAGAATTCGCGCGCCTTGAGTTTCCCGGACTCGTAGTAATAGTTTGCAATGCCGTCGAGTTTTCCATTTCTGTTGTTTGTTTCAAGCTTCATATTCCCGTTAGGGTAATAGAGTCTTTTAATTTCAACCCGCCCGTCTCCGCTGCACATATTGCCTTCTGCATCTTTTAGTCTGTGCATAAAGGAATATATTCTTACCTTGGAGAAGTCTTTTATTCTTTTGCCGACGCTTAAAAAAATCATTTTACACTGACTTTCAGGCTAATTTATAACTATTACCACGGAAACTAAAATAAAAAAGGTATATTTTCAACAGGAAACTTTATTTTTATAAATATGAATCTTAAGTAAACAGATCCGTCCCGATAAATATTTTCAAGCTATTTTAATTTTTTCTATCTGTAATGAAGTCAACGAGAGCCATAAGGGCGAGCTTACCTTCAGAATCAGGGAACTGGTTCAGCTGTTCTTTAGCCATCTCGGAATACCTGTGTGCGGTTTCAACTGCGTACTCAATTCCATGATATTTCTTCACAAATTCGATAACTTTTTTAACGTCATCGTTTTTGCTCCCCTTTTTAATGAGCCTTAGGATTGAAGATGCTTCGCTTTCTCCTGCCTGTTTCAAGGAATAAATTAAAGGAAGGGTTATCTTTTTTTCCTTGATATCCCCGCCAAGAGGCTTTCCGATTATGCTTGAGGTACCGACATAATCCAGGATATCATCTCTGATCTGGAAGGCAATACCGATATTTTCGCCGAATTTACGCATTGAGGCGTGAAGCTCTGCATCCCCGGTTGCACTTACTGTTCCGATTTCGCAGCATGTGGCGAGCAAGGAGGCGGTTTTATCCGAAATAATTCTGAAGTAAGTAGCCTCGTCGATGTCGAGTTTTCTGGTCTTATTAATCTGGAGCAGTTCTCCTTCCGACATGCGTTTAACGGCATCGGTTACTATACCGAGAAAATCGAAATCCTTTCCATCCACGGCAATCATCAGTCCGCGCGAAAGCAGGTAGTCGCCCATCAGAACGGCTACTTTATTTTTCCATATAGCATTAATGGAAGGGAAACCCCTTCTTTTATCTGCATTGTCCACCACGTCGTCGTGCACGAGTGTAGCAGTATGGAGGAGTTCCACTAAAATTGCACCGCGGTAGGTTCTTTCATTTACACCTCCGGCAACCTTAGCAGACAGGAGCACGAGCAGAGGGCGTATTTTTTTTCCCTTCTGCTTCATAATGAATCTGGTAACCAGATCAACCAGTCCGACACTAGACTTTAAAGACTTCTTAAAAAGGCCGTTAAAGCACTCCAGTTCCGACTTAATAGGGCCGCTAATATCGGATAATTGTGATTTAATCAAGACTTCCTTTGTGACATTTTAGATACGAATATACTTATTTCGTACAATAAAACCAACGGTACGGCTAAAACAAGCTGGGAGACCGGATCGGTTCCCGGAGTAAGGAAAGCGGCAAGAATCATGATAACAACAATAGCATGCCTTCTGTAGCGCCTCATAAGCTGGGGCTTCAGGATGCCGAGTTTTGAAAGGAAGAAAGAAAGCATCGGCAGTTCAAAAACCACGCCGGCGCCGAGCATAATGCTCACAATAATAGACAGATATTCATCTACTGCAAAATTGTTTTCTATCGCCTTGGAGCCAAAATTTGCTGCAAAGCCGAAGGTCATCGGGAGCATTACAAAGTATGCGAAGGCAATTCCTGAAAGGAAGCAGAATGTAGTAAAAAGTACAATTGCACTTATATACTTTTTCTCACTTACCCTTAAAGCAGGCTCAATAAATTTCCAGAGCTGATAGACCAGATTAGGAAGGCTGAGAATTATGCCTCCAATAATTGAAATCTCAAAATACAGCATAATCTGACCGAACGGGCGCAGGTTCTGAAGTTTAATTCCAGCTCTTGTAGCAGGGGCAAGCAGTATTTTTGTAATCAGGAAATCACTGAAGACCCAGCAAAGAATGGTGCCTGCAATAACTCCAATCAGAGAATATATTATCCTCCATCTTAGCTCCTCCAGGTGGTCCATAAAGGACATTTCGCCGGGCTGAGACTTATCGGTATTAAAGAAATCTGTTATATCCAAACTCACACGTGTATTTAGTTTTATTAAAGGGCAGAAAGATTTTTCATTCTGCCCCTATAAATTAATGTATTAACTTACACAATCCGGACTCAGAGAAGCAAGATCAGGACTTAAATGCAAGGGTGCCCAATTCTGGGTAGAGCGGGAATCCCGAGCAGAGGTTCTTAACTTCAGCTTTAATTGAAGAAAGGACTTCCTCATTTTCGGAATTATTGATAGCCTTGTCTATAAGTGCCGCAATTGCTTCCATCTCAGTTTCTTTCATACCCCTGGTTGTAACAGCAGGGGTACCGATTCTAATACCGCTTGTAACAAAGGGGCTGCGTTTGTCGAAAGGCACCATATTCTTGTTAACGGTAATGCCTGCCAGGCCAAGAGCGTTTTCGGCCTGTTTACCGGTAATATTCTTATTTGAAAGATCCACAAGCATCAGGTGGTTATCTGTGCCGCCGGAGACGATATCGTAATTCATTTCAAGAAGTTTTGCTGCAAGGGTTTTGGAATTTTTGATTATCTGCTTTGCATAATCTGCAAATGAATCCTGCAAAGCCTCGCCAAAAGCAACAGCTTTGGCCATAATGATGTGCATAAGCGGTCCTCCCTGTATGCCCGGCATAACCATACTGTCGAATATTTCGGACATCAATTTAAGCCGGTCGCCTTTTGGGGTTTTAATTCCAAGTGGGTTTTCCCTATCCTTGCCAACGAGTATAACGCCGCCGCGTGGGCCTCTTAAGGTTTTGTGTGTTGTGGATGTAACAACGTCGCAATAAGGCAACGGGTTGTTAAGCAGTCCTTTTGCTATAAGTCCTGCAGGGTGAGCCATATCCATCATCAAAAGAGCGCCAACAGAATCTGCAATTTCTCTGAACTTTGCATAATCCCATTCCCTCGAATATGCGCTTGCGCCCATAATAATAAGCTTCGGCTTTTCTTTTTTTGCAAGGTCGGCAACCTGGTCCAGGTCGATCATCTGAGTCTTTTCGTTAAGGCTGTAGGAAACCGCTCTATATATTTGTCCTGAGAAGTTAACCGGTGATCCGTGAGTAAGGTGGCCGCCGTGTGCGAGATTAAGTCCCAGTATAGTATCGCCCGGGTGAAGGAGTGTCATATAGACAGCCATATTAGCCTGTGATCCGCTATGGGGCTGGACGTTAACATATTCAGCGCCAAAGAGTTTCTTCAGGCGTTCGCGGGCTACATTTTCAGCCATATCTACATATTCACAACCGCCGTAGTACCTTTTGCCGGGGTAGCCTTCGGCGTACTTGTTTGTAAGAACAGATCCGGCTGCCTCGAGGACGGCCATGCTGACAAAATTTTCAGAAGCGATCAGTTCAAGATTATTCTGCTGACGTGAGAGTTCGAGATTAGCAATTTCAAAAATCTCGCTGTCGTTTTGCAAATTGTTCATCATAATTTACTTCGATTTTATTTGTAAAATATACTATTCATTCTAGATATTACTGCTGCTGATCAGATTCCAAGCTGTTCAATTTTATTAACCCGCCTGAGGTGCCTTCCCCCCTCAAATTCCGCATTCAGCCATGTATCCACAATTTTAAGAAGGCATTTTTCGTCGATGAAATTCTGTGAAAGAGCCAGAAAGTTAGCATTGTTATGGTTAACCGAAAGTTTAGCCATCTGTTCATTTAATGCAAGGGCGGCTCTTACGCCGTGCACCTTGTTGGCAACAATTGAAACACCAATTCCGCTTCCGCAGACACCAATTGCCCTGTCTGCTCTGTTCATTGCGACGTCAAGTGCAGCAGGTCTGATAAAATCAGGATAGTCAGCCGATTCTTCGGAAAAAGTGCCGTGGTCTAATACTTCAAACCCCTTATCAGAAAGATAAGTCTTTATAATTTCCTTATAACGGAAACCCGCGTGATCAGATGCAATAGCAATTATCATTCATTATCCTAATAATATTTTACCTTCCCTGGGGTCTTAAGAACCAGAGTTCCCCAAGACTCAAAGAAACATTTAACTTAAAAATATTTTCCTTTAAGAGGTTATTTTCCGTAGAGCCTCTTAGTGAATACTGCAGGCCGAGATCCAGAGTATTCTCATATTCCAGAGGCAGCGAAACGCCTCCATAAACAGAATACTGATCTACTCCCTTTCCGTTTACCTGATACTGTGTTTTTTCATAACTTAAGGCGCCTCTGAGGATGAGTGTTTCTAAGAAGCCGCGGGCGCGCATATCGGAATTTCTGTATTCGACACCAGCGCTGACTTTCTGATCATTCCTCAGGTTAGCTGACGTTCTGCCGTTAAACTTGTATTCACTCCATGGCTGATAGAAGTAATCCATCAGGAAGGTATAGGATTTATTAACCGTAAAGTTAAGACCCAGGCCAATACTCATTGGCAGGTTAAGTGTTGACTTGCCAGAGGAGAGTGCTCCTGCACCAAGCGAAGTTTTAAGTGCCAGACCGCTGTCGGCATCAAATTCACCCCTGAAACTGTAAGCAGCACCGAGCCTGAGGTTTGAAATTGAGCTCAGGTCGAGGAGTTTCGCAAAATCATTCGATATTATACCGAAAGTACCTCCGATGCCTGAGGATTTAAGGGCAGTCTGGTACTCCGGATTTGTAAAGTTGGAATTCTGGAACGTAATTCTTGAATAGTAATCCAGGTTTCCAATATAGTAGTCAAATGAGGCGCCAAGGCTGACGTCAAAAGGAAGCGAGTATGAGGCGCCGATAAAAGTCCTTGTAACCGATCCGTTTCCCTCGTAGGAAACACTGTAAGGGTTCTGAATGTCATCAACTTTCTGCAGGACGTTATAGCTGACGTTTGAGTAAGGTACAATACCCGCAGCAAGTGATAGTCCCCAGTCCCTTTGAAGAGGCACTCCAAGGACGAACCCGGAAAATCTTGTAAGAGTAGAGTAGCGGCTAAGGTTGTTATCTTTTGTATTCAGGTCCTGGAAGTTGACTCCTATTTCAAAACGTGTAAGATTAAGCCTTGTCCATCCAGCGGGGTTCAATGTACCCAGGAAGTCCCTGTCATATACAGCAAATCCCAGTTCTCCCAGACCTAACCTGCGTGCCGAATAGGCGCGGTCGATCTCACCGATGCCAAGCCTCGAATAGACCGATCCTCCCTGCTGTGCAAAGCCGAGGGAAGAAAGGAACATTAAAATGATAATAGGTTTTATAAATTTCATATATATTTTAAACTTTATAGGTTCAGGAATAATTAACTATTTCTTTCTTGCTGTATAAAGGATCTTCAGTCTGGGTCTATGGGCTGAATTACCGCTCATAAAAGTGTACAGGTCGCCGGAGGCGGTTTCATTGCCCAGAGAGATCATAAGGCCGTTATTTGTCTCCTTATTAAGCCATCTTTGCAAATGAGGTGCAATATTGCCGGAGAATACATTGCCCGACCTGTTAAGGACGGTAGTCTTTGTTGTATCATAAGCATTGGTGCTGTTGTCGGTCAGGAACTGAACGACAAGGTAGCTTGAGGCAGGATTTCCCACAGCGCTTTGAAGGGTATCCACAGTCAGCTCCAGAACGGCACTGTTTATAATTGCGTCCTGGGGGATATTGGAAACATTGACCTGAAACTTAGAGCTTACGGCAAGACCTCCCTGGACGACCAGGTCAGACGTTGTTATCTGAGGCAACTGTCCTGAAACGGTATGCAGGTCGTTATTAGCGTTAAAGCTGAGCGTATAGCTGCCTCCCCCCTGTTTTGTGAAGACCACAGTCATTTTCATGATCGGTTTTACGAGGGTTAAAGCAATAGCCTGGAAACCGACGATCCTGCCCGAATTAGCTCCCGGTGCAAAATAGAGTCCATAATTGCTGCTGTTAATATAAAGTGAATCTTTAAGCCAGCCTGAAACAGCATTATTATTCAGATTAAAGGTATAAAGAGTATCTGTAGTTGTCAGCTGGGATACCTTAAGGTCGGAAGCCTCGTAATTTAACTTTGAAAGGCTGTCTGCGGTAAAAGTCTGACCCCATTTATTATTAATTTTATGGACCGAAAAGTCGAAGCCGGCCGAGCTATTGCCTAAAGTATAGACTGGAGACATTTCAACTGCAGCAGATTTAACAGTAACCGTGCCGTCAAGAAGACCTTTTCTTGTAGTATCAGGCAGGGTTGAAAAAGCAAACTGGACGAGCATTGAAGCCTGCAGGTTACCGAATTTGCCTAAAAGGACTCTGTCTGATGCTGTGAGCTTTGCAGGAGTCAGGAAATAAGAAGCAGACTGGGTCTGGATAGAGCTATCCGCATTAAGAGCTATGTAGTCGCTGTTGTCCAGAATCCCCATTCCAACAGATGAAGGGTCATCGCTGCATGAAGAAAGGAACATGGTAAAACCAATCAGGACCAGCATGTATATAAACTTAAACTTTGAGTACAATCAATTTCCTCCGGAAAAATCTTTAATAATAAAATCCGACGCATCAATTAAATTTTCAGCAATAAAGTTGGGGAGCTTATCTTTTACAAGCAAGCCTGAAATTTGTTCCTCTTTCAGCGTATTTTTAAGCAGGACGGTTTTCACTCCTGCGTTAATACCGCATTCCACGTCCGAAATCATATCGCCCACGAAATAAGACTTTGTGAGGTCGATATCAAGATCCCTGGCCGCCTTAAAGACCAGCTGTGGAGAAGGCTTTCTACACCGGCATTCCTCAGGAGTATTAAAATCCGGGTGGTATGGGCAGTAATAGAATGCATCCACACAGACACCGGACTCTTTCAGCAGCTCATTGATTTTCAGATTAACCGCATCTACATCTTCAGAAGAAAAATATCCGCGTGCAATACCCGACTGATTAGAAATAACGGCAATTTTGAAATTTTCTTTTTTCAATTTCAGTAAAGCCTCAGCAGCTCCGGGATAGAGAACAACCTTCTGAGGATCTCCTAAATATCCGGGATCTAAATTCAAGGTTCCATCCCGGTCAAAAAACACAGCACTATTAGCCATCAATCATTATTCAATATTTTCTTATACAATTCCACATATTTCTTAGCTGAAGCAACCCACGAGAAATCAGATTTCATGCCGTTTCTTGCAATTTTAATCCATGATTTTTTATCGCCAAAGGTCTTAACAGCTCTTTTAATTTCTTTCAGAAGATCCGCAGAGTCGTATTTTTTGAACATGAATCCGTTTCCGGTTTCTTCTTTCTCATTATATTTTTCCACAGTATCGGCAAGTCCGCCAGTTTCCCTGACAATAGGAACGGTGCCGTACATGAGGCTGTACATCTGATTAAGTCCGCACGGTTCATAACGTGAAGGCATGAGGAACATATCGCTTCCGGCTTCTATCAGGTGAGCCAGTTCATCATCAAAGCCCAGATAGCAGGAGAATTTTTTCGGGTATTTGCTGTGCATTTTCTCAAACAGAGTATGATATTTTCTATCGCCCGTGCCAAGAAGAACAATCTGAAGATTCATCTTCATCAGGTCTTCCATTATTGCGGCAATAAGGTCAAATCCCTTGGCATCGACGAGTCTTGAAATACATCCTATAATGGGCAGATTCACGTCATAAGGAAGTTCAAACTTTTCGCATAGAATCTTTTTATCTTCCTGCTTTTCATCGAGT
This sequence comes from Syntrophomonadaceae bacterium, assembly GCA_050259615.1. Classification (GTDB taxonomy): domain Bacteria; phylum Bacteroidota; class Ignavibacteria; order Ignavibacteriales; family SURF-24; genus JAAXKN01. Next base: position 19,649 of record JBLNAZ010000215.1, read on the forward strand.
GTTTTGGCAGAATATTTCCTTGGAATGAGACTGTCGGTCTCAGGATTCCATACCTTATCATCAATTCCGTTAATAATTCCGTACAAGTCCTTCTTACGTTTTGTAAGGACGCTTTTTAGTCCGGCACTTAATTCCTCATCCTTTGTAATCTCCTCAGCATAGCGTTCACTTACCGTAGTAATGGCGTCTGAGAACATAAGGCCGCTTTTCATAAAATTAAGCCTGCCGTATATCTCAATTCCCTTTTCTGAATTCAGTTCCTCTGGGAGCCCGGTTTTAGGAAACTCACTTTTCGGGAAAAATCCCTGATATGCAAGATTATGGACCGTAAAAACGCTTTTTACAGCATTCAAGGAGGGTTCATTTTTATAGAGTGTTTTCAGATATGCCGGTATAAGGCCTGTCTGCCAGTCATTTCCATGGATTATATCAGGAATCCAGCCAAGCTTATTTATCAGTTCAAAAATACTGTGGGCAAGGAGTATAAAACGTTCATCGTTATCAGTGTAGTCTGTACCGGTATTAGGATCAACATACAGACCCTGCCTGCTGCCAAAGTATTCATAATTATCGAGGAAATAGATCTGAACTCTGGCTTTCTGCCCCACCAGGAAGGAGGACCTGAGAGAAAAGACGACATCCTTATCTCCGATCTTAAGCGTCAGGTCCTTAAGCCTGACAACTTCATGAATCTTAAACCTTCTTTCATCAATAGCGCCATACTTTGGTACCACAATTCTGACTTCATGCCCAAGTTCGGTTAAAGTTTGTGGCAAAGCTGCTGAAACGTCAGCCAATCCACCAGTCTTAACAAAAGGAACGACTTCAGAAGTAACAAAAAGAATTTTCAGCTTTCTTGATGGCGGCATTTTTCCAAGTCCTTTTATTTTTAATAGTGCAATTTACAAAAATATAGAGTTATAGCCAAAATATTCCTTTTTTTTACTCAAAAGCGGCTTTTTGCATTTTTGGTCCCTCCGGGATATAACAAATGAACGGTTTATTATTTATATTTATCATCCAGTTGAAATATTTTATAATATGTTCACATTTTATCCGGGGTCATGACATATGCTTACATTACTGAATGCTCCTTCCCAGATCGTCACAGTTGCAACCGGGGGAAAAAACTATAAGCGCGGAAAAGAGATGCGCGAAGTTGATGTACTGGAAGGCCATTCAATTATTATTGAAGATGAAATAATTAAAGATATTATACCGGATGCTTCGGTTGAAAGGGGCAAATTCGACAGGATAATTGACCTATACGGCAAAGTAGTACTCCCGGGCTTAATCGACTGCCACACGCACCTTGTCTATGCAGGCACAAGAGCAGACGAATTCAGGCAGAAAATCTCCGGTGCCACCTATGAAGAAATAGCCACAGCAGGCGGCGGTATAAAAAGTACAGTAAAGGCCGTAAGAAATACCAGTTTTAATGATCTAGTTAACATAGCCCGCCCCAGGGTAGAATATGCTATTTCGCAGGGAATCACTGCTCTCGAAATTAAAAGCGGCTATGGGCTCAGCCTTGAGGATGAAATAAAAATTCTGCGTGTAATAAACACACTAAACACTCTTTACGAAATAGAAATAATTCCCACATTTTTAGGCGCACACACCTTCCCGGAGGAGTTCCAGTCAGATAAAGAAGGATATGTAAGATTAATTAAAGATAAAATGCTCCCCGCTGTGGCAAAAGAGCGTCTTGCGGAATTCTGCGATGCATTTCTGGAAGTAACCGCCTTCCAAAAGGATCAGGTTGAAGAGATATTTCAAAAGGCAAAAGAGCTGGGTTTTAAGATAAAACTCCATTCCGAGCAGTTCAACTCTATTGGAGGTGTGGACGTTGCGTTAAAATATGGAGCGGTAAGCCTGGACCATCTGGAAGTAATTACAGAAAAGGACATTGAAAAAGTTGCCGGAACTGAGACGGTTTGTGTTCTGCTCCCCGGGGTATCTTTTTTTCTTAATTACGGCTTTGCTCCGGCACGCAGGCTGATATCGAAGGATGCAATTGTTGCAGTTTCAACAGATTATAACCCCGGCTCGTCAAACATTGCAAATCTGAATCTTGTAATGAGTCTTGCCGCCATAAAAATGAGAATGACAGTTGAAGAAGTAATTTCGGCAGTTACAATAAACGCCGCAAAAGCCCTGGATATAAGCCATAAAACGGGCAGCATTGAAACAGGAAAGAAAGCCGACCTGGCCATTTTGGATACTCAGGAATATTCGGGTATTGTCTATCAGGTTGCAAAAAATCTGAACTGCATGACAATTAAAAACGGAAGAATAATTTATACGGAAAATAAATAAATCTTTTAAAAAGGCAATTTATGAAAATTATTGAATGTGTACCTAACTTCAGTGAAGGCGGAAATCCGGCTGTATTTGAAGCAATTGCAGCTGCAGTTTCTAAAATTGAGAACGTAAAGCTCCTCAGCATGGAGCCCGACATGGATTATAACCGTGTTGTGGTAACACTTGCAGGGAATGAAAAAGGGATACTTGAAGGCACAATTGCAGCCTGCAAGGCAGCTGCCGACGGAATTGACATGCGCCGGCATAAAGGAGAGCATCCGCGCCTGGGTGCAATAGACGTGGTACCCTTTGTTCCAGTTAAAAACACTTCAATGGAAGAATGCGTAAAGATATCAGAGGAGTTCGGCAAAAGGATTGCCGAAGAGCTGAACCTTCCAGTTTACCTCTACGAGGAGGCCAGCCGCACGCCTCAGAGAAAGCTCCTGTCAAACATCCGCAAGGGGGAATATGAAGGCCTGGAAGAAAAGCTTCAGGATCCTTCCTGGGCGCCCGACTTCGGGAATGCGGAATTTAACCCTAAACTGGGAGCCCTTGTGACGGGAGCCAGGTTTTTCCTTGTTGCATACAACGTTAACATTAAATCACCCGATATAAAGTATTCAAAGGAAATTGCAGAGGATTTAAGGGAAACCGGCAAACCGCAAAGAGATGAAAACGGCAGTGTTGTAAAAGTGGACGGCCAGAGCGTCAAGATTCCAGGCCGCCTGAAGACCGTTCAGGGAATGGGAGTTTATCTTGAGAAGTACAATATCACACAGGTATCGATGAATCTCAAGAACTACACCGTTGTTCCTATCCATCTGGCGTTTGAAGAAGTGAAAAAAGAAGCCAAAAGGCTCGGCGTGGAAGTGGACGGAAGTGAAATTGTAGGTCTAGTACCTCTTGAAGCTCTCCTGATGGCAGGAAGATTCTATAGTGAGAACAAGGAAACCGATGAAAAGAAACTGGTGGATATTGCTGTCGAGCGCCTGGGCCTCAGCAGTCTGAACCCTTTCATTCCGGAACAGAAAATCATTGATTATATGATCTGAAAAATAAAATCGCAAAAGAAAAATCAATAATTTACAGGAATAAAAATGGACACCTCAAAGACATTAAAATCGTATTTAGACGACCTTTCTTCCAACTCCCCCACCCCGGGAGGCGGCAACGTTTCGGCTTTCTGCGGAAGCCTGGCCTCCAGCCTGGGAGCAATGGTCTGTAATCTTACAATCGGTAAAAAGAAGTATGCCGGCAGTGAAGCTGAAATGATTGAGGCTAAAAAAAGCCTGGAAGAGTTCAGGGAAAAGTTTCTGATTCTGGCAAATAAAGACAACGAAGCTTTTGACAGGGTTATGGATGCTTTCAAACTTCCCAAGGAAACTGAAGATGAAAAGTCAGCCCGTCTTGAGAAAATTGACGAGGCAACATTTCAGGCAGCAGAAGTTCCTTCTGAAGTGATCAGGGCATGCAATGATGTCATTCCCTTTATAGAGACTATTGTGGAAAAAGGCAACCAGAATTCACTTTCCGATGCTGGTGTGGCAGCCCTGCTTTTATCAACAGCTTCACAGGGTGCATTCTTAAATGTTTTAATTAACTGCAGTTCTCTGAAAAATCAGACGATTGCGGGTGAACTCTTTAAAAGCGCTGAAATCTTGTGCAACGAAGTAAAGACACAGAGCGCTTCAATTGTGGACAAAATCATTCAAAGGTTAAAATAATGAAAAAATTCTTTTTTTTGTTTTCAATACTATTTTTTGCTGCGGCCTTGAACGCACAGACTTTTAAGGTGAGGACAGGAATTGACGTACTTAAGGAGAGAAATTTCGACGTTCTGAAGGGAAAAAGAGTAGGTTTGATTACAAACCCCACGGGAGTCGATCAGCGCCTTAAGTCAACTATCGATATATTGTTTGAAACCCCGGGAGTTAGGCTTGTTGCTCTCTATGGTCCCGAGCACGGTGTAAGAGGCGACTATGCAGCAGGTGAGCACGTGGATTTTTATACTGATCCTGTGACAAACCTTCCTGTTTATTCACTTTACGGAAAAACCAGAAAACCGACCCCTGAGATGCTGAAGGACATTGACGTACTGGTTTATGACATTCAGGATAACGGCTGCCGCTCATACACATACATTTCAACTATGGGTGTTGCCATGGAAGCTGCAGCAGAAAACAACAAGGAGTTTGTTGTTCTCGACCGCCCGAACCCTTTGACGGGATTAAAAGTTGAAGGCAACCTGGTTGAGGACGGCTTCATTTCTTTCGTCAGTCAGTTCAAGATCCCATATGTTTACGGACTTACATGCGGAGAGCTTGCAAAGGTGATTAACAATGAAGGGATGCTGAAAGACGGAATAAAGTGCAAGCTTACGGTTGTTCCTATGAAGGGCTGGAAGCGCAGCATGTCTTTTAGTGAAACAGGGCTTGTCTGGGTGCCTGCAAGTCCGCACGTGCCGCATAAGGATACTCCTGAATATTATGTTTCAACGGGAGTTATGGGTGAGCTTGGAACGGTTTCAGAAGGCGTTGGCTACACGATTCCATTTGAAACATTTGCAGCTGAATGGATAGACGGAAAAAAACTTGCCGACAGGATGAATTCACTGGGACTTGAGGGAGTAATCTTCAGGCCTATAACATTCAAGCCTTTTTACGGGGGCAATGAAAAGAAGGAACTTCACGGCGTTCAGATACATCTGTTCGATATGAAGAAAGTAAACCTTCTTTCTCTTCAGTTCCTTTTTATGCAGGTAAACAATGAATTATACCCCGACAAGAATCCCTTTACCATGGCAAAGGAAGACCGGATAAAGTTTTTTGACAAGGTGGCAGGAACGGACAAAGTAAGAAAGATCTTCAGTGAAAAGATGCTTTATAGCGACGTAAAACCGTTTCTTGATAAAGACGTGGAATCATTCAAAAAACTCTCGAAGAAGTATTACCTGTACCGCTAAAAATTAAAAAAGGGATACAGAAAAATATTCTGTATCCCTTAAACTAAAGTCAAAAACAAATCAAATTACATCTGTATATTATCTTCCTCAGCAGGCGTCAGGTCGTAGAGTGAACTGATGCAGAGTCTTACTCTTTTAATCCAGTCAACGCCGTGTTTTGAAACAATTCTGCCGAAATCCTGAATGTCGTGCTTTCTCAGCTTAAAATTCCAGTCGCCCGTCTTATCGTTCTGCAGGACAAGAATATGCCTTAATTCATGCTCAAGCAGTATTCTTCTGGTTTCCTTATCCAGAGATGTCCAGAGTTCGCCTGAAACCTCAATAACATAGTCAAGGTTGGAGAAAAATTTCAGTTCCTTGCCGGTTTTAACACACTTTGCAGCCGTGGTTTTGGAAATATTCGGCTCAACGGTAACATACTCTATTTTTGCAGGATGTACGTCAATTTTTTCTTCGCTTATAATTTCATGGGCCATAAATTTCATTTCTTCCGAAATTACAAACTCCCTCTTAACAGGTCCCTTTTGTTTCTTTTCCTTGTAATTATCCAGAAAATCGACACTGCTTAATTCTTTAATATCCGCGCTCACATTATCTCCCTTGGGTTATATGAATATATCTAATAACGCTCTCAAAAAGAGCATACACTTTCATTTTATACAGAAGCGAAGTTATTTATTTGGACTGAAAAATCAAAAACAAAAAAAATAAAAATTTCACTTAAGCCACTTGACTTCAAAAGCCGTCGTCTTTAATATCCACCGTCCGGATCTCGCCGTACTTGGCCACTTTTTGGCTTATTTCGGAGGCCTTTCCTATAAGGACAAACTGCAAGTTATTTTCCGGGAAATACTTAGCTGTAATTTCTTTTGCTTTTTCCAGAGTAAGTCCGTCAACATTCTTTTCAAAGTCGTTTATAAAAGATTCATTGTAATTATAAACAAACATATTTACCAGGAGCTCTGAAAGGGC
>JBLNAZ010000216.1:0-58137 GCA_050259615.1 Syntrophomonadaceae bacterium
TGAAGGATGAGGACGCATGCAGATCTCCTCGAAGTGATTCCAAAGCAATTCAGGCTTTAAGCTGCCAAGAACTTTTCCCATATTATTCTCCTTCTTTTTTAATTTCGTTGAAAGAAATATAACCTTCCATGTACATCCTTGTAAAGAACCGTGTAAGGCGTTCATACACAGGCTGAATCTTATCCCCGAAAATTCCATCCAGAATATCAGCAATCTGCTGGACGTTTTTTTTGCCGTCTATCTGCATCCATGTTGCAGATCCGATTTCATCTAATTTAATCTTAAAATGTGTGGATTTCAATCTGGGCAATAAATATTTGGCTAAGAGGCGGTTGGTGAATTTAGGAACAAGAACAGTAACTATTCCATTTTCGTCAACCTCTTCTCTGTATACACGGTAAGGTGTAAGCTCCAGGTAATTGGCTTCCTTCAGGATTTTTTTTCTTTCTTTAAAACTTAAGGGCATCTGGATATTGTAGTTGTGTTTAGTGATGAAATATAAAAAAGCCAGGAGGCTAATACCACAAGTGATATTAGCCCCGGAGCTTAAGATTTACTAGAACATTGCTGATGGCGGAGCAGGTTCGTTCGGGTCACCGGCGTTATTCAACGGAATGCGAACCAGAATGTATCCTATTATAGCAAATACAATCAGGCTGATTAAGAATGTCGGGTTCTGGGAGATATAAGGAATTTTCCAGTCCACAACAGCAAAGAATGCAAACAGAAGTCCTATCAGTGCTTCACCCGCAATAAGGCCTGAGGCCAGAAGGACACCGTTGTTTTCCATGCGCGACATCTGTGCCGAGTTAAACTTACGTTTGGCAGCCATCTTGTCAAGGATACCCCTAATTAAACCGCCTATAAATATTGCAAAGGAAGTTTCAAGCGGAAGGTACATGCCAACACAGACAAGCATCGGGCTTTTTACCTTTAGCAGTATAAAGCCGATAGCCATCAGAATGCCGACAATGATAAGAGGCCAAGCCATGTCGCCGCCCACAATACCTTTGGCCAGAATAGCCATAAGGCTTGCCTGAGGAGCAGGATAAGCGTTGCCGCCTAAGCCGGTACCGCCCATGTTGATATCTCCCTGGTGCAGAATTAAAAGCGGGAAATACATGACCGCAGTAGCTAAGAGAACTCCAAACAGGTCGCCCACCTGCATTTTCCAGGGGGTACCTCCAAGTATATGACCGACCTTAAGGTCCTGCAGCATTTCGCCTGCAACAGCAGCAGCAACGCATATGACAGCTGCAACACCGAGCACGGCTGCAATACCCGGCATACCCTTAACACCAAGAGCAACCATTAAAATTGCGGCAATGATCAAGGTTGAAATTGTAAGACCGCTGATCGGGTTATTGCTTGAGCCTATTAGACCAACAAGATAACCTGAAACAGCCGCAAAGAAGAATCCTGCAATAATCATTACTATGGTAGCAACGAGTGCAGCAACCAGATCCTGTGAGAAATAGTAATAAACAAAGAAAGTAGCAACAGAGGCTAATATAAGGCCCATGAAGACCCATTTAAAGTTCATATCCTTCTGTGTGCGGTCTTCAGATGTTCCGCCTGTGGCAGCGCGTCTAACGTCGCCGACTGCCCTGGTAAGTCCGGCAGCAAGGCTTTTGCGCATTTTGTACAGCGTAAAAGCAGCACTCATGAGCATACCGCCAATTGCAATCGGCCTGACGATCGATTTCCAGACAAAAACTGCCTGGGCAATCCATGTAGATTCTGAGTTAACGTCGACGCCCTTAGCCTGAAGCGAAGCAGTAAGCTCGGGTCCGAGGAAATATAAAAGGAGCGGAACAAAAAGGCCCCATGCCAGAAGTCCGCCCGTAAAGTTTAATGCTGCAAGCTGAGGGCCGATGATATAACCCACACCCATATAGGCCGGGCTTACGCCGGGAGTTGAAAGCATAGCACCGCCAGAGACAGGCACTGAACTTCCGCCGCCAACGGCAATGCTCTTGCTTGAAAACGGAATGAACTTCTCCCAGCTGGCTGCAAAGGCCTGGAACTGCTTTAATGCCTGTATGAGGGCACCAAGACCCATAGCCCAGAAAAGGAACTTAGCCCCGCTTTTTCCTGAACGTCCGGCTTTATGTATTTCAGAAGCGGCAACAGATTCCGGGAACGGCAGATCTGCATCTTCAACCATTACGCGGCGAAGAATGGTAACAAACAATATACCGACTACACCGCCAACAAACATGATTGCCGTAGCTTCCAGGTAATGGCGGACCGAATAAAATTCTGTCCAAACGCCGGAAATTAAAAATGCCGGGATGGTGAAAATTGCACCGGCGGCAACTGATTCACCAATAGAACCTACGGTTCTTGCAAAATTTTCTTCTAATATGGATCCTTTCATTATTTTCAAAAGAGCCATACCTATAACCGCTGCCGGATATGTAGCGGCGATCGTCATGCCTGCCTTTAACCCGAGATATGCATTTGCAGCACCAAGTACAACTGACATTACAAGTCCTATTATAAGGGCACGGACAGTAAATTCAGCCATATTTGTCTCAGGAGATACGAAAGGCACAAACTTCTTCTGTTCAGACATTTTCGCTCCTATAAATCTGAATATAAAAAACTGTTGTAGAACTAAAAAAATGCCCTTCAATATAACTATGTTTTATAATGAGGTCAACAAGGAATTGAATTAATAATCAGAAAGAAGTTTGATTTTTAAGGATTTTTGCGGCCTTTGGAAATGCGAAATGGAAATCCCCAGGCCAGAAAATAATAATGCAGCTATTAATCGGGTGTTGAATATTAAAGAAAAGAGAAGCCTTAGATCAGAACTCCATTCTGCGCATGCCAATGTGGCAGATGGCAAAGTCGTATTTAACAGGATCCACAGGATCGAAATTCTTAAGGTTTTCTGTGATCTCTTCAGCCATCTGCCAGGAGACATTTTTTCTTCTGGTCAGTTTGAGTTCCTGGCATATCCTGGCTACATGTGTGTCTACAGGTATAACAAGCTTATTTTTACGAATTTCAGGCCATAGACCGAAGTCAAGCTCATCATACCTTACCATCCACCTTAAAAAAAGGTTCATTCTCTTGCAGGCGCTTCCGAGCAAGGGATCGGGAAACATGAACTTTAAGCCCGGAGACATCCGGGATTCCGTTTTGCCTGAGAGGCTGAGGAGATTCCGGGAAAAAAAGGAGATCGATTCTTTGAGGTTTATTGCCTCTTCAAAATAGTAGAGCAGAAAAAGCTCCTTTAATGAATGATATCCTTCATAAGCCCTGTGCAGAATATGGAATAAAAGAGCAATGTCATCCGGAGTATAAAACCTGTGCCTAATATGGCTAAAGGCGCCAGAGTCTTCTTGGATGTCGTAATTCATGATGAAGTCATAAGGACCGGGCATCATAATGTCAGTTAATCTTTTCATAGTTGAAATAATCTGCTCTACCCTTCCATAGGCGAAAACCGAGGATATTATGCCTATGGCTTCAATATCTCTGGGGTCAGAATACTTGTGCAGGAACTCCAGCGGATCAGGAGAAATCTGACTTTTATTGAAATACCTGTAGTGATAATCCAGCTTTTTCTTAAGAGGGTTCATCAAACTGTTCTGAGAATTCTTTTCATTTCTTCAATAGCATCCTTGATGCCCACAACAACAGCCCTGGCAATGACAGCATGACCGATTGAGACTTCGTCAATATCCTGAATTGCAATAAACTGTTTAATATTAAGGTAGTCCAGGCCGTGACCCGCATTTACACCAAGGCCGAGCTTCTTTGCGTGTCTGGCAGCCACCCTTACCCTTTCAAGCTCATCTAACTGCTCATCTTCGGTTGCAGCATTGGCATAGTGCCCCGTATGGATCTCTATTAAATCAGCCTGTATCTCGGCAGCAGCATTTATCTGATTGATGTCGGGTTCAATAAAAAGCGAAACCGCAATTCCGGCTTCATGAAGCTGATTTATGGCTGCGGAGACCTGCTCAATGTTATCAATAACATTTAAGCCCCCTTCAGTTGTAAGTTCAAGTCTTTTTTCAGGCACAAGCGTTGCAAGTTCAGGCTGTACGTCACAGGCAATATTAATAATCTCCGGTACTGCAGCCATTTCAAGGTCCAGCTTTGTGGTTACCAGCTCACGCAGAAGCCTTAAATCGCGCTCATTTATGTGTCGGCGGTCCTCCCTTAAGTGGACTACAATTCCATCTACCCCGGCCTGCTCGGCAATCAATGCGACAGTTACAGGGTCTGGCTGGTTTTCCCCTCTTGCATTCCTTAAAGTGGCAATATGATCGACATTTAAGCAAAATCTCATTTTATCCTCCTATAAATTTCTAATAATATTCAATATAGCGCTTAATCCAGTACCGTATTGCCCCGTTCTATACCTCAGAACAGATACTGCATCTATGAAAAAAAGCGTGCTGAAATGTATTATAATTCCATAACATATAGAGCGCGTTCTTAAAGCCAGCATGCCAAGTATAATGGCACCGAATATGGCACCCAATGTCTCCAGAAAAGGCTTTCCATTATGTAAAATAACAAATGGAAGCATTTGAACAAGCACAGTATAATAATTAAATTTTTCTTCGAGCCCGAAAAGCATATATCCCCGCCAGATAAATTCCCAGGCAAACATATATAAAAGCAGAGCGGCTTCAAATATAAAGAAAATATTCCAGTCATCCCTGGCCGAGGAAAGAGTGGGATAGCTTTCAGAAAAAGCGGGCAAAGAAGAAATAAACCAGACAATAACTATCATTATAATAAGCGCTATTGCCGAAGTCTTAAGCCCGAAAGAATAATCCCCCATTCTTAACCCGTAGAGTGAGAGTTTCTCTTTAAAGAAAAACATTATAATAAGACCAGGTATCAGGAATAATAGTCCAAAATCGCCAATAAACCAGTAAAGGAAACGGCTTAATTCCGCCTCAGGCGTAACAGCGCGGCTTTCATCAATCGCCATCTGGTAAAAACGCCCCGAAGTGCAGTACCAGGAGATTGTCTGAAGGATAGCTACCGAGATGAAGACGGTTACGACCTTTTTATCCAGGCCTTTTAAGATTAGCAGGAGACTTTTAAGTTCAGATCTAAGGTTCATCTTGGATTCGATACATTCTGAGTAAGTAATTTATGATACCTAAAAATGGGATTTTTTTTGGTTTTTTCCCACATAAATAAAGGATATTTCCATGTAAATTTCATCTGTTTTACTTCTTTTTCCAATATTTTCAGCCTCTAACCTTGACAGATACTTCAAACTTTATTAAATTAGCACTTGACGATAGAGAGTGCTAATTTAATATTTTGTTAAATTTAAGGAGGATTAAAAATGGCAAATTTCAAAATTCAACCCTTAGCTGACAGAGTTGTCGTAAAGCCGATGGCAGCCGAAGAGAAGACCAAAGGCGGGATTATTTTACCTGATACTGCAAAAGAAAAACCTATTGAAGGAACAGTTGTTGCAGTAGGACAGGGTAAAGTTTCTGAAGAAGGTAAAGTAAGTGCGCTGACAGTAAAGGTTGGAGATAAAGTTCTATACGGTAAATATTCTGGTACAGAAGTTTCAATTGATGGCGAAGAATATTTAATCATGCGCGAGAGCGATATTTTTGGAATTATAAAAAAATAATTTAAGGAGGAAAGAAAATGGCTTCTAAATTAATTGTGTTCGATAGTGAAGCAAGAAGCGGCCTGAAAAAAGGCGTTGATAAACTGGCTAACGCAGTAAAAGCTACACTCGGCCCCAAAGGCAGAAATGTAATTTTAGATAAAAAGTTCGGTGCACCGACAGTAACAAAAGACGGCGTAAGTGTCGCAAAGGAAATTGAACTGGAAGACCCAATTGAAAACATGGGTGCCCAGATGGTTCGCGAAGTAGCATCCAAGACCAGCGATGTTGCCGGAGACGGAACAACAACAGCTACAGTTCTTGCCCAGGCTATCTACCGCGAAGGCTTAAAGAACGTTACAGCCGGCGCTAACCCGATGGACCTGAAAAGAGGAATCGATCTGGCAGTTGAGAAAGTTGTCGATTTCCTGAAGAAAATGAGCAAGGACGTTGAAAGCCGCAATGAAATAGCCCAGGTCGGATCTATTTCTGCAAACAACGATAAAACAATCGGCGATCTGATTGCCGATGCGATGGAAAAAGTTGGCAAAGACGGCGTTATTACTGTTGAGGAAGCAAAGGGCACAGATACTTCTTTAGAAGTAGTAGAAGGTATGCAGTTTGACCGCGGATATCTTTCACCTTATTTTGTAACTGACGCTGAATCAATGGAAGCTGTCCTTGAAGATCCTTATATCTTAATTCACGACAAGAAAATCTCCGCAATGAAAGATCTGCTCCCGGTTCTTGAGAAAGTTGCCCAGCAGGGACGCTCTCTTTTAATTATTGCTGAAGACCTGGAAGGTGAAGCACTGGCTACTCTGGTTGTTAACAAATTAAGAGGCACACTGAAAATTGCTGCCGTTAAAGCTCCAGGCTTTGGCGACAGAAGAAAAGCTATGCTGGAGGATATTGCTGTTCTTACCTCTGGTACAGTTATTTCCGAGGAACGCGGATTCAAACTTGAAAACGCTACTGTCTCCTATCTTGGTACAGCAAAGAAGGTTGTGCTCGATAAAGATAATACAACACTCGTTGAAGGTTCAGGAAAAACTGAAGACATCAAGAAGAGAATTAACGAAATCAAAGCTCAGATTGAAAAGACAACATCTGACTACGATAAGGAAAAATTGCAGGAACGCCTCGCTAAACTCTCAGGCGGTGTTGCAGTTCTTAAGATAGGCGCAGCTACTGAAGTTGAAATGAAGGAAAAGAAAGCGCGCGTTGAAGATGCCCTTCATGCTACACGTGCAGCCGTTGAAGAAGGTATAGTTCCAGGCGGCGGTGTTGCTTTCGTAAGAGCAATTTCTGTGCTCGATAATGTTGAAGGCGAAAACCTCGATCAGACAACTGGCGTTAAACTCATTCAGAAAGCTCTTCAGGAGCCGTTGAAACAGATCGTAATCAATGCAGGCCTTGAAGGTTCTGTTGTCCTCAATAAGGTAATGGAAGGCAAGGACGACTACGGTTTCAATGCTGCTACAGAGACCTATGAACATATGCTGAAAGCCGGCGTTATTGATCCAACCAAGGTATCAAGAACAGCTCTTCAGAATGCAGCATCAGTTTCCTCACTGCTCATTACAACCGAAGCTGTTGTATTTGAGAAGAAAGAAGCTGATAAAGCCCCCGCAATGCCACCAGCAGGTATGGGCGGCATGGAAGGCATGTATTAATAGATACACCTGAAAAATAAAAAAGGCGGAGAAAATCTCCGCCTTTTTTTTATGTCCGGCAATAAAACAGTATCCAGCAGCATCTGAATTGTTTCAGCAGCAATTTCCTCTTTTCTTAAAGTAATCAATTGTAATTTTCAGCCCCTCTTCCCTATCCACCTTAGGCTCCCAGCCAAGAAGCGTCCTGGCCTTTGTAATATCAGGCTGCCTGACACGCGGATCATCAACCGGGAGATCCTTATAAACTATTTTACTTTTACTTGATCCGGTTAATTTAATAACTTCTTCGGCAAATTCTTTAATCGTTATTTCCGAAGGATTGCCGATATTTACGGGGTCAGCCACGTTGGACATTAACAGGCTGAAAATGCCGTCAACCAGGTCGCTCACAAAGCAGAAACTGCGCGTCTGGCACCCATCGCCAAAAACTGTCAGGTCCTTACCTCTTAAAGCCTGATCCACGAATGCAGGGAGGGCGCGCCCGTCATCAAGGCGCATTCGTGGTCCGTAGGTGTTGAATATCCTGACAATTCTCGTCTGTACCCCGTGAAAGCGATTATAAGCCATCGTCATGGCTTCTGCAAAACGCTTGGCTTCGTCATACACTCCTCTGGGGCCTATCGGATTAACATTGCCCCAGTAGTCCTCCTTTTGCGGATGGACCGTAGGATCGCCATAGACCTCTGAAGTTGAAGCAAGCAGGAACCGTGCTTTTTTCTCCCTGGCCAGCCCAAGGGCCTTATGTGTTCCAAGTGAACCAACCTTCAGTGTCTGTATCGGAAATTTTAAATAATCTATGGGACTTGCAGGCGAGGCAAAGTGAAGAATATAATCCACATTACCCGGGACATGCACGTAATTTGTAACATCGTGTTTTATGAAATTAAAGTCTTCATTGCCAAAAAGGTGTTCTACATTTTCAAGATTACCCGTAATCAGATTATCAATGCAGTGAACCCTGAACCCCTCGCCTAAAAGGCGGTCGCAAAGGTGAGACCCAAGAAATCCGGCTCCTCCGGTAACAACAGCAACAGGCTTATACATTCCCGCCCTCTTTTATTAGTCTTTGTCTGAATTTTTGATTTACAGCAAAACCGGCAGCTTACTAAATTACTGCATATATGAAAGTAAATAAAAAAACCCGGCAATAAAAATTTATTACCGGGTTATTAATTTTATGAGAGACCGTGTCTCTTAGTCTTACTCGCCTAACACCCTGCTCTTAGAAGCTCCCTTAAGGCGCTTATTCCCTTCAGCAGGACGCGAGTAATAATAATAATATTTATAATAAGATCCGTAACCCGCCCTATAGCTGAAGTTATTGAGAAGAACGCCAATGAATGTATTGGCTTCGTGCCTTAGAAGCTCAATAGACTTGGACATAAGATCTGCTTCAGTCTTTTCTGCCGAAACAACCAGTATTGAGGCATCAACTTTTCTTGACAATATTTCAGAATCCGTAACCGCAATAATAGGCGGTGAGTCAACAATAACCATATCAAATTCAGACCTGAGACGTTTTAAGAACTCATCAAAGTGACTTGAGCCCAGAAGTTCTGAAGGGTTAGGCGGAATGGTACCCGCCGTAGCATAGTAGAGATTATTGACTTCAGATTTTCTTATAATCTGATCAAATTCCGCGTCACCAAAGACATAGTCTGTAAAGCCAGGATATCTTTCAGCCTTAAAAACGTTGTGAAGTCTTGGCTTTCTTAAATCGGAATCGATGATAATTGTCTTTTTATTTGCCTGAGCAAAACTTCCTGCAAGGTTAACTGCCGTAGTGGTCTTGCCTTCCGAGGGAGCCGAAGAAGTAACAAGAATTGTCTTTATTCCGTCATTCTCAAATTTTGAGAACTGGACTCTTGTTCTCAATGCCCTGTAGGCTTCAGCAGGAATTGAATCCGGTTTTCTGGCCACAATAAATTCCAGGTCCTTGTTTCCGCCGGGTCCAAGTCCCTCAATCTTCGGAATCCATGCAAGAACGTTAATTTTTCTGCGTTCAATATCCTCAGGAGTTTTAATTGTATTGTCGAAGTAATTACGGACGAATGCAAAACCGACGCCCATACCAACACCGAGAACAAGTCCGATAAGGACAATCAGAGGTCTGTTAGGCTTGGCAGGTTTTTCAGGAATTCTGCCCGGATCCACGATTAAAACGTTGCCAGGCTTACTCTGCTCATTGATCATTGATTCCTGATACTTTTCTTCTACCAGAAGATAAAGTTTCTCAAGCGCTGCTCTTTCACGTTCACGTCTTGCATATTCAATTGTTGCAGACGGAAGGGAATTAAATTTCTTTTCATATGAACCGACTATGTTTGTCAATTCCTGAAGTGAGCTTTTGGCAGCCTGCGATTTAATTTCTTCTTCAATTACACTTTTTGTAAGGAGCTTAACTTCTTCGGGGCTTGAAGCAAGAATGCCAGCCTTATATGCTGCCTTTTTCTGGTCTACCTGAGATTTCAGAACCTTTAATTTTGCATCAAACTCATCCATTGTCTTTTTATCAACTGTATTGGTTTCCTTATTAGAAAGAGCAATAGCTTTCTGAATCTCGAGTTTTGCAATCTGTTCCTGAAGAGCTTTAACATAAGGCTCTGCTACAAAGCTTTCAACGTAATCAGCAAGGCGGGGATCCTGCTTCTTAAGTTCTTCCCTATACTGAGAAAGGCTCTTTTCCGAGACTTTCAGGTCGATATCAGCTGCATTTTTATCAGCATCAAACTTGCTGAGCTGCTCTATTAAAGCTTTTGCCTGTTCATCCAGAGCTACAATTCCGCCAGCCTGCTGATACAGTCGAAGGCTTTCTTCAGATTTAAGGAGTTCATCCTGCTTTTCCTTTCTTTGCCCTAAAAGAAATTCCTTTACCTGAGTAAGCTGCATTCTGCTATTCTGAAGGTTATAATCTTTATAAGCTTTTGCATACTCGTTAGTAATAAGAGAAGATTCATACGGAGAAGGAGATTCAACAGAAATCTCAACTATATCAAGGCCTCTTTTCTGATCAATGGCTGCGGTCTTTTCCAGCATCTCAGCTAAGACAGAAACTGATTTTACGGGAATAGTTTTTCCATTCTGAAAAGTCTTTTTATCCAAAATAATATTAAAAAGATCTTTCCTTTTCTCCAGATTGTAGTCTGCAATAAGTGCCTTTGCCACATTTTCGCGGACGGTATAGCTTTTAAGGATTTCTATTTCATTGGCAATAAACCTGTCGCTTCCGAAGTCCTGAAACTCTGGCATGAGCGGCGATTCAAGAATACTTCCCTGAGGTTTCGACACCTTCAGGACTGTAGTTGACTTGAAAATATCAGGAGCTTTAATGGCATAAAATATTGCAACCACCAGACCGGTAAGGCTTATCAGGGTAATTGGTATAATATTATTCCTGATCAGATTTATATAATCTTTAAAAGAATTGCTTTCGGGTTCCCTGTCACTAAGTTTTAAGTTTTCCACCGTGTATTTTCCCTTTATTTTCTAACAATATTGATGACTAAAATGCTAAGCGATATCAAAGTTGAAACCACAGACAAAGTCATATTAAAATAATCCCTGAAATACATCCTTGGTTCACCCGGAACTAACAGCACGTCTCCAACAGTCAGATTAGGGATCTGTTCCTTACTTTTTGTGAGTTTTTCTCCCCATAAGAGGTCATTATAACTAAACTTTATCAGGGTCTGCGATGAATCAGGATTAACCCTGAAGAGTCTCAGGTCATTCAGATGGGCTTCATCTGTCGGGCCGCCAGCATAAGAAAGCAGGTCCCTTACATTTACATAGCTCGGTACAAGATAACGGCCGGGGTATCTGACAAATCCCCATACGGAGACTTTTATATTTACGGCTTCAGGATCCGAATAGTCGAAAAATCCGCCCTGAGCATTTCTAAATTGATTAAGATCGGCGCCTATCTTTATATTGCCTTCCTGAGCGAAGATGGCAGTAGACAGTAAGACGCCCAGAAAAAATAGGTAGAGAAAATATTTCATTAAAGTGTTCCTTTGGTTTGATAAGAGTCCCAAAAATTGGAACCTAAATTTACTTAATTAAGAATCACATATCAAAATAGAATCTTCTGAACTTTTAGGGTAATTTTTTGTACCGCCATTGCTCCTGCAGCAAGTCCGATCATGGGCCCGCTCAACAAAATTGCGGTATTTAGAAAAATATCGTTTACAAGTCCGAAGTCAGGCAAGCCGGCGTATTTAATAAGCCACCAGTTTAAGAGCCTGAACAGCCCAAATGAGATACATGAAGCTGTTAAGCCGATAATAAACCCGTTCATGACGATCGGAAGCCTTATGAGCGAAAGCCTGGCACCGACAAGTTTCATTGTTTCGAGCTGCAGCCTTTTGCCGTTTATTACAAGTCTGTTTGTTGAATAGACTATGTAAAGAGAAATCAAAACAAGCACACAGGCGGCAGAAAAAACATATTTTTTCAAAGTCTTCAGGGAATTTAATGCCTGATAGACCGTCTGGCTTTGATAAACAATTTCGTCAACTCCTGCAAGCGCACTTAAACGTTTACTCACCTTTCGAAGTGAATCAGGAGTTACATATTCTTCCTTAAGGCTGAGAACAAAGCTCTCAGGAAGCGGATTGTATTCGAGTACTTCCCTGAAATCCTCGCCTGTTTCCTTGAGAAATTCCTTTTCAGCAATATCGCGTGAAATAAACTTAGAAGACTTCACGTAATTCAGATCCTTGATCTTATCCTTTAGCAGCATAATGCTGTTCTCTGAAAGTCCGTCCTTCAGGAACACATTAAGTGCCACTTTGTCTTTTATTCTCATTTCAAGCATGTCGGAGAATTTTATCAGGGTCAGTGAAACCAGGACCAGTAACACCGAGATACACGTCATAAAAAGCGACATTGCAAACGACAATTTTGCTCTTCCAAAAGATTTAAAAGATTCCTGTATATATATATATGGTGACGACATCGGTTCTCGGAAAATTTTTAAAATATTTTTTCAAAAATACACTTTTTTTTTCTAAAAACTCGACTCATCCACCCAGCGCTGGATCTGCCAGAATTTTGTAGAGGGGTTTTTCTTCAGCACAAGGCTGACTTTCCCGTCGGCCCTTTGTATATCCGTAGGGTTAAACGTGATTGTAAGATTGAAGCTTCTTACAATACTCGTCGAATCACCCGAAATGAGCAGAATATTATTCCATATAAGGTCCATGCGCTGTGAATTCTGGAATAAACCGTAGGTGGCCCGCATTTCGTCATCCCTTCCCCAGGTAACATCAAAGCCCTTGTCGTAATCCCTGTATGTAAATGCAAAATCAGGACTAAGCAGCTGGCCATAGATCGTAGTATCTTTCATTGTATAGGCATACTGCATATTCTGGAAAACGCCTTCAACTTTGGACTGGTCGGCAACGGGAGAACTTCCGGTGTTAAGGTTTTCGTCCAAAGCCGGGGCAAATGGATTGACGCATCCACCAAGCCCGAGTAAAAGCAGGCAATATGTCAGAATGCGATTAATTTAGCCTTCCTTTTAATTCGCTCCAGCTGGGATATTGTTCATTCTGGATATCCATCCAGTAGCTGATTACCCACTGGAGCTTGTTGTCTCTAATCATTGTAAAATGCAGGCTGCCCTTATAAAATCTGGGTTTCTGCTCATCCAGAAAAGGCACGGATATCTCATATCCGGCCGTAAAGGACGTACTGTCGCCCTGGGGATTTGTTTCCGGATTAGAAAAACTTAATGTAATTATCGAATTCTGCGGGACAGAGTTTATGAGGTTGTTAAAAAATTGCCCTTCATCCTGCCTGGTCCAGGTCTGTAAAAAAGAGTACTTTGAAACTGACCCGGCTGAAGGAGAAAATGAGAAAACTTTATCCGAGAAGCAGGCCATGTAGTTATCATTCAATTTATCCTTGAAAGAATTCTGAAGGTTTTGAATAAGAATTTCTGTTGTGGTTGCCGGCTGGTAACTTCCCCTTGGTGTGTGCGGGTCTTCCGAGTTTCTGGTATTGAAAATCTCGCAGGAAGACAGGGTAAGAAGGAACAGTATGAAAAGATATTTTTTCATCAAAAGTCATATTTTCATTAACAATAGTTTTTATTTCCGGGCGATAATTATAAGCCTTGGTGAAGATTCTTTTGAAAAAGCGCCTCCGGCATAATCCCCGAATGTTTTGCTGACTTTTAGACCAGCTTGATTTAATGCTCTGATTATTTCATCAACATCGTAAAGGCGCACCGATTCAATATAGCTTTTTTCACCTGAAGCGTTAATAAGCTTAATTTCTTTAATCACCCTTCCATTCTTAATGCAGCGCTTCTGAATGACAGTCCTGCCATTTGCGCTGTCAGTGGTCTCCGGCACAAGATTGTTTCTTAAAAAAGAGATATTAAAGTAGTCAAAGACAAAATACCCATTCCCACAAAGCAGTTCATTGGCATCCTTAAAGAGGGCAAAATTTTCACTTTCGGAATCAAAGTAACCAAAGCTGGTAAAAAGATTAATTACCAGGTCGAACTGCTTTTTTAAAGAGGGACGCCTTATATCAGCATTAAAGAAATTAATATCAAGTCCAAGCTCACGGTTTTTCTGAAGGGCAACCTTCAACAGATTGCGGCTTAAGTCAAAGGCAGTCACCTTATAGCCTGCCGAAGCAAAGAGCAGCGAATGCCTTCCTGCACCGCAGGCAATATCCAGTACATCACCGCCCGGAGTTATGGAAACATTGCTAAGAATGAGCTTAAAGAGTCTGCGGGCATCTTCATCGTTGCGGTGTTTATAAACTTCCAGATATTCACTGGAATCAAACCAGTCCTTAAACCATTCAGCCATATCAGATTGCGTTTCTCGAAATTACGGCCCTGCCAATAGTTGCTTCGTCGGTAAACTCAAGATCACCTCCGACAGGAATTCCACGGGCAATTCGGGAAACCTTTATTCCCAAAGGTTTTATTATTCTGGCAAGGTACAAGGAGGTAGTTTCCCCTTCAGTGTCCGGGTTAAGTGCCAGAATTACTTCTTTTACTTCCCTGCTTTCGAGTCTCTTGATCAGTTCTTTAATCTTAAGAGATTCAGCGCTTGTGCCGCTAAGAGGTGAAAGCACACCTCCGAGAACATGATAAAGGCCATTAAACTCGTTTGTCTTTTCAATAGCTATTACATCGCTTGCTTCTTCAACTACACATATAATACTATGGTCCCGTTTGGGGCTAAGGCAAACATCACATAATTCATCAACCGACAAATTAAAACAGGAGCTGCAAAAACGGATTTTGCTTTTCAGATCGCCCAGCGCTCTGGTAAGGTTTTCAACCTCGCTTTTTTCACTCTTAAGCAGGTACATAGCAAGCCTCTGGGCAGTCTTTTTCCCTATTGTCGGCAGTTTGCTTAGTTCATCAATTGCTATTTGTAAAGGTTCAGCTATCTGCACAATTAAAATCCTGGTATATTCATGCCCGGAGGAAGCATACCTTTTGTGACCTTGGCCATTTCATCCTCAGCCATTTTGCCAGCCGACTCCAGAGCTTTGTTTACAGCAGCCACAACGAGATCTTCTAACATCTCCTTATCGCCGCCTGAAATAACTTCACTATCTATCTGAACTGAAATAAGTTCCTTTTTTCCGTTAACTGTGGCTTTTACCATTCCGCCGCCGGATTCCTCAGTTACGGTTTTATTGCCAAGTTCATTTTGAACGCGTTCCATTTCGGCCTGCATTTTCTGTACCTGTTTGAGCATGCCTTGCATTCCACCCTTCATTTTGCCTCCTGAATCTAAGATTAATTGTACTTCCGGCCCCTGGCTTAAGGCTCGATTTTTAAGTGTGAAATTTACGAAAAAATAAGAAATAACACTAAACAGAAATTAGTATCTTTTCTCATTAAACGATATAGCTGTCTAAAGGTTCCCTGCTAAAATAACGGGCAAAAGAAAGAATATTCCTTTTTTTCTTTCCCTTTTATGCATAAGGAACACTCCGCAGAGGCAGAACTCCCCCATTAGAAGGAGCTCTAAAGCCGAATGCGGCTGAAATTTACCTTTAATAAGTCCGTCCGGAAGTTATTATTTTATTACCCTAAATCAAGAAATTATTAAGGCAACCAATTATCTTACTCCGCGTTTCATTTTTCTTTTAGGAGAAGACTGCTGTGAGTGCACGCCTTTTACGCCCAGTTTTATCTCAAAAGGCAGGCCTTTGTTGAGTTTTACCTGGCTATATAACATGCTGATAACTTCAGTAGTTGAAACTCCCAGTTTCTTAAAGATATTTTCCACTTCGGATTTTAATTCCGGTTCAATTCTCGCTCTAATTGTTGCTGTCTTAGCCATATGCCACCCCAGTTATTAATAGAATGTAGCCCGCTTCAGCGGCAAAGTCAAGGTTAGGCGGAGTATACCACCTGAAAATGAGAAATAATGCGTCCAATTGGCACTATAGAGCAAAAAGTTGGTATTTGACTTTGAACGCCTATTTCTATAATTTCGGGGCGTTAAACAATTTTTGTAATCAGGTCTTGAAATACAGCAAAAATATTGTTCAGGAAAAAAGCGGAAAGGTTGTCTACCAGGCTAAAGAAGACGATTCTATACTTATAGAGTACAAGGATTCAGCAAGCCTCAACGGCCGTACCGAAGCAAAGATCAAGGATTTGGGGGAAAAGCATTTAATCATTAATTCTTTTTTTCTGGACTACCTGAATGCCTATAATGTACCTACGGGTTATAAGAAGATTGAGGAAAATACCCTTGTTCTTCAAAAACACAGCAGTTACCCGTTTTCAATTACAATCTCCAACATTATAGACAAGCGCACGAGTAAAATCTTTGAAAAGCCGGATGGTACATTTCTGGTACTTCCAGTCTTCGAATTCAGATACGGGAACACAAAGGATAATCTTATAACAGAAAGTCATCTGATATCGCTTGATATACTTCCTATAGAGGAACTGAAGGTAATTAAGAGGATATGTACGAAAGTAAATGCTGTCCTTAAGTCTTACTTTGAAAGGAGAAACGCATTTTTAGCCGAAGTAACATGTTATTTTGGCAAGGATGACGATAAGGTATTTATTGTGGATGATTTCACTCCAGCCAGCCTGAAAGTCCTTCCTCTGGATCCGGGCCTGAAGAATATAAATCCCTATAAGATCAAGACCCCAGCTGATTACAAGGATTACGTAGAATATATTTTAAGCTTAACAAAATACTAGCATTATGACGAAGTACGGTTATTCCACAATTGGCATTGTATCAATTATCGTTTTTATTCTGGCCGGGACAGGGATTCTAGTCCACAATAATTTCTTCAAATTTTTTCTTATTGCTCTGGGCGCTCTGCTGCTTATATTTACGCTGTATTTTTTCAGGGATCCTGAAAGAGTCTCCCCTCAAAAGGAAAATGCCGTAATTTCGCCCGCAGACGGAACAGTTCTGCTCGTAAAGGAAGTATTTGACGACAAATACATTAAGGACAAGGCATGGCAGATCTCGATCTTCATGTCGCCTTTGAATGTCCACGTTAACCGTATTCCGATTGACGGAAGGGTGGAATACCTGAAGTACATACATGGAGAATATCTGATTGCAAGCCACGACAAGGCTTCAGAAAAAAACGAGCGGGCTGAGTTCGGAATCAGTTCAAAGTTCGGGAAAGTATTTTTTACGCAGGTAGCCGGATATGTTGCGCGCAGGATTGTATATGAGATAAAGCCGGGAGACGAAGTTAAAATGGGAGAAAGGTTCGGCATGATCCGCTTCGGCAGCCGCGTGGATGTAGTGGTTCCGATACAATGGCAGGTGAAGGTGAAAAAAGGAGACAATGTCACTGCCGGTGAAACAATTTTATTTGAGTATCAAAAATAATGAGAAATATCAGAATAACACGCTCTGTAATCCCTAACCTGTTTACTTCACTGAACATGTTCAGCGGTTTTGTATCCATAATCTATTCCAGCGAACAGGATTACATGAAAGCGGCAATGTTTATAATAATAGGAGCCGTATTTGATGCTCTTGACGGCATCATGGCCCGCCTTACTCATTCAAGCAGTGAGTTTGGCGTTGAGCTTGATTCGCTTTCCGACCTGGTTAGCTTCGGCGTTGCTCCTGCTTTTCTAATTTACCACTCGTATCTGAACCAGTTTGGTGCCTGGGGTATCGTCATCAGCTCACTGCTTATGGTTTTTGGCGGACTTCGCCTTGCACGCTTTAATGTGCAGCTTGTAGGCTTTGATAAATCCTATTTTACAGGGCTTCCAATTCCCTCTTCTGCAATTACAATTGCCGCATTCGTACTGGTTTACTTTAACGGGCATTCTTACAAAGAACCTTTCGATACTTATATAATTCCGCTTGTAATTCTTCTTTCGCTTCTCATGGTCAGCAAGATCAGATATGAGACGCTGCCGAAGTTTTCTTTGAAGGGAATTAAAGAAAGGCCACTTTCTTTTGCTTTTGTGGTGATTTCACTCTTAATTATCATCGCTACACAAGGCAAAGCCCTTTTCTATGTATTTATTTTTATGATTCTTATTGGTATTTTCAGACATGCATTTTCCCTTGCCTTTAAGACCGGTAAGAGCAGAAAAGTAAGCCCGAGAGAAGCCGGCAGTAAAGAATAGCATCCTTTGACTATTCAAAAAAACTAGGGAAAATGCATTATTACTGGTCAAAGCATAATAAATGAGGAAACAAATTGTATAAAGCGACTGTTATAGTAAAAAGAAGACCTTCAATCCTGGATCCGCAGGGAAAAGCCGTGGAACAGGGTGCTAAAATGCTTGGATTCAATAATATACAGCAGACACGAATTGGCAAATATATTGAATTTTATGTTAACGTGGATGATTTGAAGACAGCAGAGAAAGAGGTGAGTGAATACTCAACGAAGCTGCTTTCAAATCCGATAATGGAGGATTTTGAATTTACTTTGGAAGAGGTAAAATGAAGCCTAAATTTGGTGTAGTGGTATTTCCGGGTTCTAATTGTGATCATGATGCATATTACGCTTTGAAGAAAAAGCTTGGATACGATGTTACTTTCCTGTGGCATAAAGACAGAGATTTGGAGAACAGCGATGCCATTATTCTGCCAGGAGGTTTTTCGTACGGAGATTATCTAAGAACAGGTTCTATTGCCCGATTCTCCCCCATTATGGAGAAGGTAATTTCCTTTGCACATAATGGCGGCGTGGTAATCGGAATTTGCAACGGATTCCAGATTCTGCTCGAGGCCGGCCTGCTGCCTGGTGTTATGGTTAAGAATAATTCACTGAAATTTGTGTGTAAAGATGCATATCTTAAGGTGGAAAACCCGGATACAATTTTTACCGGTTTTCTGAATGAAAAGCGGGTCTTGAAATTTCCGGTTGCGCATGGCGAAGGTAATTATTTTGCAGATGCCGACACCTTAAGGGGACTTGAAGATAATAAACAAATCGTTTTTCGGTATTCTTCAGCTGAAGGAGTGGTTTCGGAGGAATATAATCCCAACGGATCTCAGCTTAATATTGCAGGAATTATCAGCAGGCGCGGCAATATACTTGGCATGATGCCTCATCCTGAACGAGCCTGCGATCCCCTGCTCGGGAAAACTGACGGAACTTTTTTGTTTCAATCTGTAGCTGAACATATGGTGAATGTTTAGCTGAATAGATAACTGAAAGCTGCAATTGTGTGATAATTATGAAAATAAACAGAAACTGCAGTAATAAGAATAATATTTTACTAGAAAGGATCTAAGAATTATGTTTGGAAATCTTGGCGCAGGCGAAATAATACTCATAATACTGGTAATTCTTATATTTTTCGGGCCCAAAAAAATTCCCGAAATTGCACAGGGTATCGGTAAGGGAATGAGAGAGTTCAAAAAAGCGATGCGTGACGTGGAAGACGGCCTGAAGAATGAAACTCCAGCAGCTCCTGCTGAAACAAAAGTTCTTGAGCCGAAGTCTGAAGGCGTTAAATTACCTGAGGTTATGCAGCAGCAGACCAAAGCTCCCGAAGAGGGCAAATAAGAGATTTTTTTTTAGAAAATACACTTTCGGAATTTCAGGCAGATTCGACTTAAATACCGCTGCATATGGCGGGTTATTTTTGTATCTGCATGGTATTTCCAAAATCAAACAAAACGAGGCTAAAAGATGTTTGGCAATTTAGGAACCGCTGAAATAGTAATTATCATACTGGTTATTCTTATATTCTTTGGGGCAAAGAAGATCCCTGAACTCGCACAGGGGGTAGGAAAAGGAATGAAGGAATTTAAGAAGGCGCTGAAAGATGTTGACGAGGATTCAAAGAGCACCCCGGAAAACAAAGAAGAGAAAAAATCCTGATATAATATTCCTTTTATGACTATAGACTCAAACGGATATAAGGATTATTTCGAAAAGATCGAAATGCTGAAAAGCGGCCGCCTTTCTCTTCAAGGGAACGTGCGCTATTTCCTTGACAGGATCAGCAAACAAAAACATCTTAACGCATTCAATTCTGTTTTTGAAGAAGATGCCCTCCTTCAGGCAGAAATAGTTTCAGCAAAGATTAAAGCAGGAACGCACGGAAAACTTGCAGGAATGGTTGTTGCCATAAAAGATGTTCTGGCTTTGAAGGACAAGCCTCTTACCTGCTCTTCAGCCATGCTGAAAAATTTCACGTCTTTATATACTGCAGCAGCTGTAAAAAAACTTCTTGAAGAAGATGCAATAATTATCGGCAAAACTAACTGCGATGAATTTGCCATGGGCTCCTCAAATGAAAATTCCGCCTTCGGAGCTGTATTAAATCCTGTTGACAACTCACGCGTTCCAGGCGGATCAAGCGGCGGCGCTGCTGCTGCAATGGCCGCAGGACTTTGCGACGTGTCGATCGGAACTGATACCGGAGGTTCAATCCGTCAGCCGGCATCTTTCTGCGGAGTCCTGGGACTTAAACCCACATATGGCAGAGTCTCCAGGTCTGGACTAACCGCATTTGCATCATCTTTTGATTCAATAGGCGCTTTTGCCAGCAATATTTCAGACATTGCTATTGTTATGGAAGTAATTTCCGGGCGTGACGGTTCTGATGCCACGAGCTCACGCATGGAAGTTCCTGAATTCTCACGTCTTCTGGATGAAATCGATATTACAAAGGAAGGATATTCAGGAAAACCGCGCATCGGGATTCCGAAGGAATATTTTGCTGAAGGCTTGAACGACGAGGTAAGAAATGTAATTGAAGGTGTGATTTTCGAAATAAAACAAAAGGGCTTTGATGTCCGGGAAATCAGCCTTCCAAATACCCCTTATTCCATCGCTGCATATTATATTCTTACAACTGCTGAAGCATCTTCAAATCTGGCCCGGTACGACGGTGCAAGATACGGCTTTAGAAATCCTGAAAGCCATACACTCCATGATATGTATACAGGATCGCGCTCTGAAGGATTCGGCACAGAAGTAAAAAGACGCATTATGCTCGGGACGTACGTTCTTTCATCCGGTTATTATGATGCCTATTACAGGAAAGCACAAAAGGTACGCAGGCTTCTGAAAAATGATTTCGACACAGCTTTTGGTGAGATTGATCTTATCCTTACCCCCACGGCTCCTGCTACCGCATTTAAACTAGGCGAGAAGTCGAGTAATCCTCTTGAAATGTATTTGAACGATATTTATACAACTTCAGCTAATCTTGCCGGAATTCCCGGAATAAGTGTGCCTGTTGGATTTGACAGCCAGGGCCTGCCTGTTGGAATGCAACTCATGGCAAATCAGTTCGATGAACTGACGCTTATGAGAATGTGCCGTTATTTATCTAAAGTAATTTAGCTAGTAATAAAAAGAATCTGTATTTGCTTATTAGCTGTCATAAGTCGCATAAGAAAACACAGAGATTTTGAAAAGTAATTATTCAGAATTGTCACGCTCAGGCATAATTACACACTGCCAGGTCAAGCAGCTAATTAAACCTTCCCTGAAACTGAAGCATCGATTTAATTTCCAGGTACTTATCTTCCGCTTCATGGTAACTTGTAAACTCAAAACTCTTTCTCTTTTTGAAAAGGTAAAGGATATACTTTTTCATTATCACAAGATACTTGCCGTCATTTTTGACAAGTTTGACAGAGGTATTTCTGAAATAATAATAATGCAGAATTTCAGACTCACTCTTTTCTAAATCCGCTGCGACCTCATTCATTGCTCCCCTCTGGCTAATGATTTGGTATTAATACTAAACAGCATTAAAAGAAAAACGGAACAAACATTTTTCTTTTAATAAGTTATCAGATATTAATTAAAATGCAAGAAATAATTTTACCCGGAGTTAAAAAGTTTCTCTGACTGAAAGTTCTGTTGATATGGATCAACATTTTTCCGAGTCCTGCGGGCAATATATAATCATCCTGACATGCATCTCTTTTTTGAAGATTTCCGGCACAATTTCCACCGGTGCCAGTATAAGAACATTTAGCATTTATGTACGAGAATCCTTATCTTTACTGAAATCAAAAACAAGTTTGTTATACATAATAAGGGAATCAAAATGAGTATACTTGTTGATAACAAAACACGTCTGGTAGTTCAGGGGATAACCGGAGGCGAAGGTTCATTCCACACACAGCAGATGGTTGAATATGGCACAAATGTGGTTGCTGGAGTAACTCCGGGAAAAGGAGGACAGAAATTTGAAGGCATTCCGATTTATAACACTGTAGAAGAAGCAGTTAAAGCACAGAAAGCAAACGCATCTGTAATATTTGTTCCGCCGGCATTTGCAGCAGATGCCATTCTTGAGGCAGCAAACGCAGGAATTAAACTGATCATCTGCATTACCGAAGGAATTCCTGCTGCAGATATGGTAAAAGTATACAATTCCATAAAGACTAAGGGCGTACGCCTTGTTGGGCCTAACTGCCCCGGAGTTATTTCACCGGGAAAGGCTAAGATCGGTATTATGCCGGGCTTTATTCATAGAGCCGGTAAAGTCGGCGTTGTTTCACGCAGCGGCACTCTCACCTATGAAGCTGTCAAGCAGTTAAGCGATCTTAAGATCGGCCAGTCAACTTGCGTCGGCATCGGAGGAGATCCGGTTATTGGTTCCCAGTTTATTGATATCATAAAACTTTTTAATGAAGATCCCGGAACCGAGGGCATTATAATGATAGGTGAAATCGGCGGAAGTGCCGAGGAAGAAGCAGCAGACTACATAAAGAAATTTGTCAAAAAACCGGTTGTTGGTTTTATTGCAGGCCGCACAGCTCCTGCCGGCAGAAGAATGGGCCACGCAGGTGCAATTATCTCCGGCGGCAAAGGTACTGCATCTGAAAAGATGGCAGCTATGAAAAAAGCAGGAATAAAAGTTGCTGAATCCCCCGCTGAAATTGGTGTTACAATGCAGAAGGCTTTGCAGCAGGCAAAGTCAAAACTTTTGGCAAAGCCCGCAGTTAAAGCTGCTGTAAAGACTGCCCCAAAGGCATCAGTAAAAGCAAAAGCTCCTGTAAAAGCAAAAGCTCCTGTAAAAGCTAAAGCTCCACAGGCAAAAGCAAAAGCTCCAGCAAAAACTAAGGCTCCTGCTAAAACTAAAACTGCCGCAAAGACAAAAACAACTGTAAAAGCCTACGTAAAACCTAAGACTGCAGTTATGGCTAAGGCAAAGGTAAAACCGGCTGGAAAAGTTAAAAAGGCAGTAAAGGCCAGAACAGTTTCAAGAAAAAAATAAGCAACCTATAATAAAAAGGAGTTAATTTGACTAACAGAACACTCGCTATATTGAAGCCTGATTGCGTCAGGAAAAATCTTATCGGAGAGGTAATTACCAAGATTACTGAAGCCGGTTTTAAGGTTAAAGCCATGAAGATGACACGCTTAACCAAAGAATCAGCCGAAGGATTCTATGAAGTACATAAAGAGCGCGGATTTTTTAACGACCTCGTTGAGTTTATGATCTCCGGACCATGCGTTCCGATTGCGCTTGAAAAAGAAAATGCAGTTGCCGAATTTAGAAAATTGATCGGCGCTACCGACCCTGCAGAAGCTTCTGAAGGTACGATCCGCAAACTGTTTGCTGATAGCAAGCAGTACAATATAGTACACGGTTCTGATTCAGATGAGAATGCGGCAAATGAAATTGCCCATTTCTTTTCAAGAAAAGAATTACTGGAAAATTATAACGACTGATGCCTCTAAAACACTGGAATAGGATTTCTCAGAGGACAGTAATAAAAAATGACCATTGGAGCTACCGCCTGGATGAGTTTGAAATACAGGGCGGCAGCCGCGGGGAATATCACTATGTACATACCTGCGGCTCTTCAATGGTCATTCCGGTTACAGACAGCGGCAGGATTTTGATGGTGAACCAGTTCAGGTATCTGAACCAGAAAGAAAGCCTGGAATTCCCCTGCGGCTCAGTAGAAGAAGGACTTTCTGCCGGGGAAAATGCAATCAAGGAATTAAGAGAAGAAACCGGTTTTACAGCCCTGAGGCTTGAAAAAGCAGGTGAGTTTTCTCCCTATACCGGAGCAAGCGATGAGATGTGCACGGTTTTTATCGCGCGCGGACTTTCCCCGGATCCTTTGAAGGCGGATATTACAGAGGAGTTTGAACTTGTGGAAAAAACTTACTCCGAAATTGAAAGCCTTATTGAAAGTAATTTCATTTGGGATGGCTTAAGCCTTTCTGCATGGCTGCTCGCAAAAAAGTATTTAAGACAAGAGTAGTTTGTAAATTTCATTTTATAAAGTTCTTAGAGGCTGAATCAATATGAAAATATGGCTCTTTGTTTTTGCTTCAATTTTAATTACTACTGCAGTTCATCCGGCAGCACCTTCCCCAAAAGAAAAAACAACCGCCGGAGCAGATGTACTGCTGGCTAAGCGCATCGATCTGATAAAAGGCAAGCGCCTTGGCATAGTTACAAACCATTCTGCACTTCTTTCAAACGGAGTCCACCTCGTAGATACACTCTTTCACAGGAAGGACGTTACAATATCGGCTTTGTTCGGTCCTGAACATGGCATTAGAGGCGATGCACCGGACGGGACAACAATTTCCCACGGTAAGGATGCTGGAACAGGTCTTGAAGTCTACTCTTTATATGGCAAGGTTTACAAGCCTACAAAAGATATGCTTAAGAATGTTGATGTCCTGATCTACGACATTCAGGACGTGGGAGCAAGGTTTTATACTTTCATATCAACACTGTTTTATACCATGCAGGCTGCAGCAGAAAACAATATTCCTGTTATTGTTCTAGACAGACCCAATCCTATAACAGGAATTAAAGTCGACGGCCCTGTCAGAAAAGAAGATCTTTCCTCTTTCGTTGGCATAGCTCCTATTCCAGTTATGCACGGTCTTACAACCGGTGAACTGGCTACACTCTTCAATGAATCAGGAATGCTGGGAAAAATTCTTAAGGCTAATCTGACAGTAGTAAAGATGGAAAACTGGAAAAGAGATTACTACTTCGAGGAAACCGGATTAAATTGGGTAAGACCTTCGCCCAATATTCCCGATCTTGAAACAGCAATTGTTTATCCCGGTATGTGCCTTATCGAAGGAACAAACGTTTCTGAAGGACGCGGCACACATGCACCATTTCTTACATTCGGAGCAACTTACATAAATTCCGGGGACCTTGCCGCCGAATTAAAAAAGCTCAATATAAAAGGCGCTGAATTCGAAAAGGCAGAATATACGCCCGTTGAAATACCCAATATGGCAAGTCAGCCAAAGTTTCAGGGGGAGCACATAAACGGACTTAAAATCAGGGTTACGGACAGAAAGGAATTTGAACCTGTTGAATTCGGAATAAAGCTGATTTATGCCATACATCAGCTTTATCCTGATAAGTTCAAATTCAGCGATGCCAGATTTGACCGTCTGTCGGGAGATAAAGCCATAAGAAATGAAATTTTATCGGGTAAAACTGCCGATGATGTCATCCGCGGCTGGCAGAAAGAATTAAGCCAGTTTAAGGAATTAAGAAAGAAACACCTGCTTTATTAGTTCCGGTATGCAGTTTACCCGAAACAATACTGCGACTCAGGGTGTTTAACACACCGGAAACCCGGCACTTTGATAGATGTGATGCAAATCATATTGTAATTGATTTCATCCGGATTTTGTAAAATATTTAAGGAAAATGTAAAAAATGAAAAACATCTTTTTATTATTGTTTATTTCGCTTTTCGTTTTCGGCTGCGGAAAGAAAGAAGAAAATAAGCCGGCCTCCGCTTCGAGCGATACGTCTTCCGTAATGAAAACAGTCCCTGATGATGCTCCGCCGAAAGATGTGGACCTCATTTACACGCTGAAAAAAGACCAGCACTTGTCTTATAAGCTTGTAAGTTCTTCTTTACAGACGCAATCGGTTGTATCCGATACCACATTAAAGCAGACTGCCAGGCAGACAGTTTCATACGTCATCGATATGGATGTAAGAGATGTAGACAATGATAATGTTATGGATATAAAAGCTACGATTAAATGGGCAAAGCTTGACGGCGAGGCTAACGGACAGCAGATATCATATGAATCCGGAAAACTGAAAGATCCAAAGTCAATTGCCCGCTTCGTTGATTATGAAGCCGTGCTGAATAACCCTTTCTTTTTCAGAATGAGCCCTAAGGGCGAAATTCTTGAGGTCTACCGCGTGGATAAAATAGTTGACAAGTATCTGGAAATTCAGGGACTCAAGGATTCAGTTAACAATGAGCAGAAGCGCCAGTTCCAGGGCAACATTTCTGAAGGTGCCTTAAAACCTCTTATTCAGCAGGTATTCAGGACACTGCCCAAGTCTAAAGTAGCCAAGGATTCAACCTGGCATTTCGATTACCCGAGCAGAATGGGCGTCTTTGACATTCAGAATATCGCCCAGTATAAACTCCTCAATTTTGAAAAAATGCAAAACAACGATAATAAGCTGGCAGTAATTGAAGCAGGTCTTCAGATAGTTCCCAAGGGAAAGAATAAAGTAAGCGACAGGGGTGTTGACTATGATTTCAAGAAGCCTGAGGCCGAAGGAAGCGGAAAGATATACTTTAACGTTTCAAAAGGCTGCGTACAGAATTCAAAGACGTCAACAAAGATGAAAATGTCCGTTACTGTAAAAACTTCGAGAGGCCCGCGCGGACCAATGAAAGCCGTAAGAAACGACGATATGGAAACAACAAACTCGCTTCAGCTGATAGGATCTTAATATTAACTTCTCTTTTGTGAGCCCTGGCTTTGAACAAGTGAATATAAAACAAAGGAACTTACAGCTAGAACGAACTGTAAGTTCCTTTTGTTTTTACTCCGCTAATTTAAATCAGTTGCTTGCCTGCAGCTCAAATTCATTATTTTTACGCTCTGAAGTCCTTTTTGAAAGAATAGAATCCAGGGCAAAGGCTCCCGCCCCTTTGACTGCAATTACCAGTACGATAGCTAAATAAAGGAAGTGGTATTCAAACCCCTCGCCTTTTGCAGTTCCTCCCCAATTCATAAAAAAACCGTTGTGTATGTGCGCTGTAAAAACGGCAACCACCATTGTTACGGCCAGACCCAAAGCAGATACCCTGCTGAACAGGCCCAGAATAAGGAGTACTGCACCTATCGATTCAGCCAGAACGGCAAGTATTGCCAGATATGGCGGAATTCCCAGATAGGCAGAAAATCCATTCAATGTGGCCTGAAGTCCTGCGCCCCCGAACCAGCCTAAAAGTTTCTGAGCTCCATGCGGTAAAATTGCAATTGCTGCAACTACCCTCAAAAATAAAAGTGAATAACTGTTTTCATCTGTTTTAAATAATCTGTTGAATAACCTGGATATCATTTATTGAACCTTTCTTCTTGTAATTTATGTAATTTTTTTAGGTGTTATAACACACACCATGTTAAATTTTTTTATTTGTCCAGACAGTAAATCTTTTCACAAATGGCAGATAGTTTATTTATTTCATCTTCCGTCAAAGAATCTTTCAGATATGTATTTAAGGAATCGACTTCCCCTTCCATCTTCTGAATGAGGCTTATCCCCTTCCTTGTAATTTTTGTAATTGATAACCTTCTGTCTTCAGGCGAACTCTCTCTCAAAATCAGATCCTGCTTTTCAAGGTTGTCGATAATCCGCGTAACGTCCGGGGCCTGGTCGATCATTCTTGGTATAATCTCGCAGCGCGGATACCCTTCGGGAGAAACTCCTCTAAGGATCCTAAGGACATTGTACTGCGCGCTTGTAATACCCGACTTTGCGCAGATGTCGTCCATCCTTTTCTTGATGAAATTGTTTGCCAGAAATAGGTTCAGCAGAGCTTCCTGCTCTTTGCCGCTGAATTTTTCCTGCCTTAATCTTTGCTTTAACTTTTCGCCCATAACTTTTATTTTGTGTGTTATACCACACAAATATACTGCATTTATATTAAATTGTCAAATCATTATATAAGCTTTATCCCACCGGTTTTCACAATTTGGTATTTCCCTGGTTTGAATCTTATAGCTATGTGGATTTTTGCTGTTATTTTTATTGTCTGTTTCACTTATTTAAGAATTCACACAATATGAAAAGATTCCGAATAATTAACAGTTTAGATCACGCCTGAAGGCTGGGACAAGGAAAAGACAAGTTAAAAGGGATAGTCCTGTTATAAAACAGAATACTACTCCCTTTTAATTTTATCTTTCAGATAGAATTAATCGCTGTTTTTCTTACCGAAGAGTTTATAAAGGCCGTAACCCGCAATGGAAAGCCCGATGAGGCCTCCTGTGGTTTTAAGGACCTTGGAATTGGCGAGATTTTCAAGCTGTACGCCACTTCCCGTCTGTTTTAATTCTTTTTCACTATAAATAGAGTCCATGAATTCAAGCCTGTCTTTATAGGACTTGAAAGTAATAATAAACTGAGAACCCTCTGTTGTAGGGGTGAATTTAACGGCGCACTTTTCAGGATCTATATCATCAGGTTCCTCCATATTCTCAAACTCCCATTTCCCCCGAAAAACAGCGTAATTAACGACGCTTTTTTTCTCGCGCGAATATAGGGGATCCTGGAAAACTAACATTTTCTTCCCCTCATTACTTGTAGTGGTCTGGGGCTGAAAGCTATCCTGATTTTCACCTGCGCTGTTAAGAGAATCTGAATCGCCGCTGTTTTTCTGTTCCAACATATCTTTGCTGTCTGGCACTTAAACTGACTCCTTAAATCAAATTATGGATTAATATATTAAATTTACTCAAAGTTACGCGTTAAGTAAAACCTAAAATCAATATCAATTAAAATTTATAAATTAAATAATAATAAAGTAAAAACATGAAGAATACTGATAAAAATAAGAGGTTTAAATTATGGACAAATGTAAAAAAGAGTACAATTAAAGCAAAGGCAGAAAGTAATCAGATACTTTCTGCCCTTTTTTCACCGGAGGTGAAGGTCTGTAAAATCATCTATATTCACATTATCGGGTATTCATCCTCAAAGGTATTCTTTCCGATAATGTAGAAAACCGTTAAACCAACTGCAATCAGAACGAACAAAGAAACTATAATAATTAGCCACATGATACGTTATCCTTTCATGTTTACCTGTCCTTTAGAGACCCAAAAGCCGTAGCTGGAAGAATCGCATTTTAAATAACGGCATTTCAGGAAATTGCCCGGGCAAATGGATATAATTAAACTGAGTAAATTACCTTGGGCCATGATTTATAATAACTCCTGAGAATATGGCATTCAATCCCATTTTTAAGCCTGCGATGGACACGGAAATGACTTGCTTCATCACCAGATTGTGACGTAGTTTACCCCTGTTATATATTCTTCAAAAAGCGGGTTATTTAAAGAAATTTTCAGCCGATTTTTATAGCATCTTACCTGAAATTTCGTATCTTAAAATAAGATACAAACTCTTTGTACTCTGGTTAATGTTCGTATCATCTTTGTTCTTTTAAATACAGATTGAATAATTAACAGCGAGGGGAGTAGATGAAGATAAGAAGACAGTATGCCCTACACAGAGACCACTCTCTCGACACCTATCTAAAGGAAATTGGTAAAGCAAAACTTATCTCCTCAGAGGAAGAATTACAGCTTGTCTTGAGGATAAAGAATGGTGATAAGGATGCAATTGACGCACTTATAAAATCGCACTTGAGATTTGTAGTCAGCGTAGCCAAGCAGTATCAAAACCAAGGCCTGTCCCTGCCTGATCTGATCAGTGAGGGTAACCTGGGCTTGATCAAAGCCGTAGAAAGGTTCGATGAGACCCGCGGATTCAAATTCATTTCTTATGCTGTATGGTGGATCAGACAATCAATACAGCAGGCCATTTCAGAACAGGCCAGGATAGTAAGACTTCCGGCCAACAGGATTGGCGACCTGAATAAGGTCTTAAAGACCGCCAATTCAATGGAGCAGAAAATGGAGCGCAAGCCGAGCATCTCGGAGCTGGCGAACGAACTGAACATGCATGTGGAGGATATTGACAGCATTATGGAAAATTCCGGACGCTACGTTTCACTCGATATGCCAGTCTTCCAGGATGACATGAATAACAGCAGTCTCATGGACACAATTCCCCTCGAAGGGGATGCCCTGCCTGATTTTTCTATTATGAAGGAATCGCTCAAAAAGGACCTGCGTCTTGCATTAAAAGGCCTTTCTGAAAGAGAAGCATTGATAGTTAAATGCTATTACGGAATTGACCGCGATACGCCTCTTACACTTGAGGAGATCGGAGACATGCTGGGCCTCACAAGAGAAAGAATAAGACAGATTAAAGATAAGGCGATCAGAAAACTGAAAATCAGATCCAACAGCGCTTCAATAAGGATGTATTTGGGTTGATCTGAATGAAGGCAAAAGTAAAGTGTGTATTTCACTTTTACTTTTGCCTTTTTCATTATCTTTAACTTGCTTTTGCTCTTATGTCACCCGATGTATTGTCTTTCTTTACATCCTCCGGCTTCTCTTCGGTGGTCTCCGTATGCAGTTTTACAGCATGCGCCGAAGGCTGAATGCCCGCACCCCACCGGGCTGCATATACGTAAGTTAAAATTGCCCCGATAAAAAGTATTTGCGAAGAGTAATAGATCCATACCAGGAGCACAGCAAGCGATCCTGCTGCCCCGTAGGTTGAACTGATGGTGCTGCTGCCAAGATAAAGACCAATCAGATACTTCCCGGCCTGGAAGAGTATGGCGGTTACGAAGGCTCCGAAACGTACCTCTTTCCATGTCAGCTCCACATCAGGAAGAACTTTATAAATCATTGCAAAAAGTGCAAATATGACCCCTAGTGTAATAACAATATTTATTATCTGCAGTACAAAGACGGGGATAAAACCTAGATTGGTCATGAAGGAATTAAGAGCCGAAAGTGCCGCACTGATTAATAGCGATACCAAAAGCAGAAATCCCATTGCAACAACAAGAGCAAAGGAAACAAGCCTCGTCTTAAGAAAACCCCAGATAGCGTTTGAAGGGACAGGTTTAACTTTCCAGATAATATTAAGTGAATCCTGAAGCTCAATGAATACTGCCGTGGCACCTATTATTAGTGTCACTAAACCAAGAATTGTAGCCAGAATTCCCGAAGATGTATTTGAACTTTTCTGAATTGCCGTCTGCATCAGTTCTGCACCCTGGGCACCTACAAGTCCACGCAGTTCTTCATATATTCTGCCCGATGCAGCATCGGATCCAAAAACAAGTCCTGCCACAGCTATTGCTATTACCAGCAGCGGGGCCAGAGAAAAAACAGTATAGTATGCCAGCGCTGCCCCAAGTTTTGGAGTTTTATTGTCGCCGTATTCATCCACAACCTGTTTTATAACGTCCCAGGTCCCCTTGAAATTTACTTTCATATCTAACCTACCTTCCATAAAAATAACTAAGCACTTATTAAATTATTACGGAATAAGGGTAAATATTTCAAGGCAGGAAGAAATGTCAGAGAAAAGTGTTTAAAACAGCCGCTTAAGACTCTGTTTTTTGCAGCAGGTTCATCAGGAATAATAAATAATTTACAATTAACACCTTAAACAGATACTTTGATCCAGTTGCCTTTACTGAATTTCAGATAAACTATTATAGTATAGCTAAGCACATATAAAGGAAGCGCTCCCCATGCCCCCAGGAGTCCCAATTTCAAATAGACTCCAAAGAAGTATGAAAGGGGGAGGAAAAGTATCCAGCTCGTAAGTACTTCTGAAAACATAACAAAAAGGGTTTTTCCCGCGGCCTGAAGAGTATTAGCAAGAACAATTCCAGCAGCATAAAATATCTGGGCAAAACCTGCAATTCTTAAGGCCGGGACGGCTGCTTCAACTACTCTAACTTCAGTAGTTAGAAGATGAAGTATTATTCTTGGAGCCAATAAGAAAAAAGCGCCTATCAGCAATGTGTAATATGTAGCAAGTTTTGAGGTTTCCATGGCATATGCGCGTGCCAGATTGAGCTTTTTAGAACCCAGGTTGTTGCCTACCAGCGTCTGGGCTGCAATTCCAAAGCCAAAGCATGGAAGAAGAGAAATAAATAGTGAAGAAATAACCAGTTGAGTTGCTGCCTGCTGTATTGTGCCAATAAGTCCGGTTATGGCAACAAAGCTTAGGAATGCTACCAGTATAAATACATTCTGGAGTGAAACCGGCAGAGATATTTTGTAAATGGATTTTACAATTCCCAGGTCAAATTTGAAATTATGAAAATAATTAAATTTCCTCCTGTATTTCGGATAAAAACTAACGCACATGTAAAATAGGACTTCACAAATTGTTGCAAGCGTTGAGCCCAGGCCTGAACCAGCCACACCCATCCGCGGCAGTCCCAGGTTGCCGAAAATAAGGAAATAATTAAAAACAATATTCAAAAGATTAACCAGGATTCCCGAGACCATAAATACTTTGGTCTTCCCTATACCGAAGAAAAATCCTCTGTAAGCAACTGTTACAAGAAAGAATGGAATTCCCATAAACCTGTAGAAAAGGAACTGCCCGGCATAGTTACCAACCTGACTGTCAGCAGCAAAGAAATGAGCAATTGTATAGGCGGAGGAAACTCCTATAAATCCAATAACTATTCCAACGACAAAAGTAAGTATAAGTGAGCTGTTAAGCACCTTGCCGCAGCCTTCATCGTCCCCTGCTCCGAACCTTCGGGCCACAAGAACGTGAGTACCCGTAGAAAGACTGGAAAAGAAGCTGATTAAAGCCCATGTAGCCAATACCCCTAAGCCCATTGCAGCCAGAGCATATTCCGCCTCATTAAGCCTGCCCACCATGGATGTGTCAACCAGTGAAACAATCATCTGTGTAGAAAGCCCCGCAATTGCCGGCAGAGCCATTTTAAGAATATATTTCTTAACGCTGATATTATGTCCATTTTTCATAGGCTAAAAGATAGGAAAAGGACGGGGTAAATGAAATCAAAAATTATTATTTATCACCCCAAATTTAGGTCGGAAATTTAAACATAGACATGTTTTTCAGGCCACTGCCAGAACTCACATAACTTGCTTTTCATATTTTAGTGTTATAAGTTTAATTAACAATTTATTAAACATTATGAACTGGCAGAATTTCATCCTTCGACTGGAAAAGGAATTCAGGATAAGCGGAGCTGGACTGGAGAAGAAAACTTCAATCAGCAGAAGCGTCATCTATAGCCTCAAAAAGGGCTCCACTCTAAGACCACGTCAGACTACCATAAAAAAGCTCGAAGAAGCCCTTGATATTAAAATAGACGATTCGGACCTAAACAGAGTCAGATACACACAGAATATCTCTCATAAAAATCTGGAACTCTTCAGAATTGAAGGCAATGAATTCCCGCTCGTCAGTGAAATCCTCCCCGGCCAGGATATTTTCCACCCGCAGAATATCATCGGTACGATCAGGCTTCCTTACACCCGCAAGACAGACTGTTTTGCCATTATGGTGCCTGAAAGCGGAATGGACGGCGTTTTAAGGAAGGGCGATAAAATACTTATTGATATCGCATCGGAATATACAAACGGATCAATTGTGGCCTGCAGACTGAAATCTTCAAAACAGTTTATAAGATACTACCGCAGGCTCCCGGACGGGTGGGTTCAGTTCTATACATCTGATTTTAACGAGGAACCGCTCACGGTCAGGCAGTCGGAAATTGAAGCTATTTACCGCGTGGTTTTCTTAATCAAGTATTTCTCTGTTGAAAACTGAAATGGATTTACTTCGTAAAACTCAGGCCAAACATTAAAGACCAGGACTTTTCTGAAAAAGTGTCATTAAGAAGGTTTTCCCTGGAATATCCGGTCCTAAAATATACTTCCAGAGCCTCAGTCACATCATAGCCTATTTTAAGGAGAACACGGTTTTCATAATT
Source organism: Syntrophomonadaceae bacterium (assembly GCA_050259615.1). Classification (GTDB taxonomy): domain Bacteria; phylum Bacteroidota; class Ignavibacteria; order Ignavibacteriales; family SURF-24; genus JAAXKN01. The sequence continues at coordinate 33,597 of JBLNAZ010000216.1, forward strand.
CAATGATGAATAGTTAAGAATTGAAACCTCGTCATTACTAGTACCCTTAATGACTTTTATTTTGTGCCAATAGTAATCGGCCAGCAGCATTATGGACACGTTTTCCTCCGGCATTACCCCAGCCATAAATCTTACCATTTGTTCATTTGAGGGAAATTCCGTGCTTTTTGAATTTACCAGAAGAAACCGGTACTGCAGAGCAGCAATAACCTCTCCAGAGAAGGTTATATTTACTTCAGGCCCGATCTTCCAGCCCGGAACAAATTTTTCCTTCTGGAGCGGCCAGCTTCCGGACTTTTCTCTTATGGAAAAGAGTTCCGAATAGATACCGCCTTCTCCAGTTACTCCGGGATAAATAGATTTTTCTGCCGCAAGATTGAGCATAAAATTTTCAGTTGTCTGTTTGCTTTCGTAGTTTATTGTCTGACGGTAATATCCCGGACTAAGGTGTAAAATGGATTCAGAAGAAAGATTATAAGTATAATCACCCTGAAGACTTAAAACATCGTGGCAGATAGCAGGCTGATAGCTTTTATATAGGTTTCTTTTAGCCGAAGCTGTAATACCATAACTGGAGGCTTCTGTTTGCATAGAATAACCCGCCTTCGCACCCATTTTCAGAGACCTCATCCCGGTTTCAATACCAGACCATTCAGGTATTATTCTGGCAAGAGTATTAAAAGAGCTATAATCACCCGAATAATCGTAGGATAATTCACCATCTGCCCGCATAAGGAGATTTTCCTCACTGCTAAGAACCGGATTTTGGATGTTAAAGTACCCTGCTTCCAGATCCAGTCTGGAATTAAGCTGGCAGAAGACTAAATTTTGATAAAAGATAAGTCCCGCTAAAATGGCAAAGGAGCGTTTCATTCAGAGCTGCCGGTTTTGCTTAAAAGCATAGTTCTGTACTCTTCCAGGCTTTGCTTAAGGTCCTTAAGCATATTGAAATATCCGCTAAGTGAGATCCTTTTACCCGATGTGCCGAGGATGGTTTTGAGGCTTTGCATTATTTCATGGGAATGTTCCGGGTTAAGCTGACTGTAAAGGAGAGCCTGGCTCTGAATCATATCAACAGTGTTTTTTTCAGCGGCAACCGTGCCGTCTTTGAGATTGCCTCTATCAACAACGCTGCTTAAACCTGCAGAATTATTAATTCTTCCTGCAGGATGAATCCCCCTTTCAAGTTCTGCTTCCTGAAGGAATTTGCGTGTCTTTTTCTGTAGTTTTATTACCTGTTCAGTCTCTTTATATATTATGTTTATCTGGTTAAGCTGGGCTTCGGTTTCTGCTAAAGCTGTCCATAAATAATCGCTGTAGATATTCTTTTCCTTGCTGTTCAATCCACTTAGATCCAGAGATTTAATTCTTCCGGGATCAGAAGATAATTCAGGCATATAAGGCATTACAGCAAGTCTTTTGCCCATCAGAAGCAGGATCTCACTATCGATAGAGCTGATTTCCAGAGAGTTTCTTGATAATTTTTTACGGCTTTGAAGTTTTTCAAGGTTTTCCCCGTAAGTTATACTTAAGGAACGTTTTACAGATTCAAGCTCATTGAAAGTATTCTGCACTTTTTTCTTCTGCGCCTCAGCCTGCGAGGACAGGTTCATGGAATTTGACATGAGCAAGGTAATTATGTTCTTATCCGGATCCTTTTTCTTTTTTTCGTAATCTATCTGGCTGGCCCTTTCACCGAGAGAATTTTTTAGGACTGAAAGAAGCGAATCCTCTTTCATGAGCATATTTGAAAGCAAATTATATTTCCTTTCCAAAGACTCCAGGTCCTGCCCATTCAAATTACTGCAAAGTATCAGTAATGAGATAATCAGGCAGACAGATTTGAAGGCATGTTTCATAATAATCCGAACTTCTCAAGTTTATAATAAAGTACACTTGTACCGATGCCAAGAATTTTAGCCGCACGGTTTTTAACCCCGTCAGCTTTTTTCATGGCATCTGAAATCATATTTTTCTCGAGCGCATAAAGAGCATCTTCAAGCGGCAGCGACTCATATGCATCCTTAGCAGGCGGATTTTCGCACAGGTAATAGCCAACGAGTGCTGCGTCAATTTCCATCTCAGCAGATATTACAAAGAGCCTTTCTACCAGATTTTCCAGTTCACGTATATTTCCAGGCCAGGAGTAGTTTAGCATCATGTTTACTCCATCGGGTGAAATGGTTTTTAAGGCCTGGTTATATCTCAGGCTCTGCCTTTTCAGAAAAAAATCTGCAAGAAGCGGGATATCTTCTTTTCTTTCCCTCAATGGGGGAAGGTTTACCGGGATTACACTAAGGCGGTAGAAAAGGTCCTGACGGAATTTTTCTTCCTGAATCATTTTCTTAAGATCGCGGTTGGTAGCTGCAATAATTCTTACATCTGTTTTTATTGTAATTTCACCTCCCACGCGTTCAAATTCACCTTCCTGGAGAACGCGCAGAAGTTTCACCTGCATCGAAGGTGAAATATCACCGATCTCGTCTAAAAACAGGGTTCCGCTGTCAGCAAGTTCAAAACGTCCTTTCTTAAGCTTATATGCGCCGGTGAAAGATCCCTTCTCATGACCGAACAGTTCACTTTCGAGCAGGTTTTCATTTAAGGCGCCGCAATTTATTTTAATAAAAGGGTTTAAGTTTCTTTTGCTTTTTCTGTGGATAGCCCTTGCAATGAGCTCTTTCCCGGTTCCGCTTTCACCCTGAATAAGAACTGTGGAATCCCTGATGGCCACCTGGTCTATCAGAGAAAAAACGTTTTTCATTGGAGCTGAACGGCCAATTATCTCTTCGTAACCCTGGCTTAATTCATCATTAAGCATGCGGTTCTGTTCTAAAAGCATCGTAATCTTATTGGCGCTATTATGCTTTTCAAACAGCTTTTTGACCCTGATTCTCAACTCCTCAGGAGCGAAAGGTTTGGTCAGGAAATCGGCTGCTCCAAGCTTAATAGCTTCCACAGCCGATTCCACTGTGCCATATGCCGAGATCATGAGGACCTCGGTTGAGGGGTTAATTTCCTTAAGTCCTTTGAGGACTTCAATACCGTCCATCGGTTCCATTTTAAGGTCTATTACAGCAACTGGGACAGGGTCTTTCCTGAAGAATTTAATTGCTTCAGGGCCGCTGCAGAATGCCTGAACCACATAGCCTTCGCGTAAAAGGGTTTCAGTTATACCAAGCCTCATTATGTCATTATCTTCAACTACAATAATTTCATTGTTCTTCATAGGCCATTCTTTTTAATTAATGTAAAAACAGAACCTTTATCCGGATTATTTTCCGCTTGAAGCAGAGCCTCATTTTCACTGCTGAGCTTTTTACTTATGGCAAGTCCCAGCCCTGTACCGTCTATTTTTGTAGAGAAAAAAGGATCAAAGATCTTAGGCAGGTTCTCCTGCTGGATGCCGGGACCATCATCTTTGACTGAAATCCGGCAGTCAGTGACGTCTTTTTCTGCAGTAATGTCTATGTGCCCCCCGGCTGGGACTGCTTCCAGCGCATTTGCAACAAGGTTTACTATAATATTGCGGAAATGCGCTGGGTCGAAATGTATCCTGCCAAGATTATCATTTATATTCAGACATACTTTTTTTTCTTTAAGTTTTGAGCTGAAGATATTTACAATTTCTCCAAATACACCTGAAATGTTTACCCACGAGGGATTTGAAGGCATCGGACGGCTGTAGCTTAAGAATGCAGTAATAAGAGCCTTCAGGCCGTTAATTTCCCCCAGAATTTTCTCCGGATAGGCGGGATTTTTATTTTCCTTCAGCATATCCTCTTTTAATAATCCGGCAAGGAGTTCAATACCTCCTAAAGGATTACGGATCTCATGTGCAATCTGAGCCAGCATTGCTTCTTTCTCATTTTGTATCTTTGCCAGATCGTATCTCATTTTATTCAAAGAAGAAGACAGTGCTCTAATTTCTCCGTACATATTTTCAGGTTCAGGGGCAAGAAGGTCTCCCCCGCCGATCTTTCTGCTGAAAGCTGCAAGGCGGTCAAGCGGTCCTGAAATTGAGCGTGCTAGCAGTAAGCCAAACAGAAAAGAAATGCCAAGTCCTCCAAGTCCAATGTAAAGGAAAATCAAAGAAAAGTCCTCAACCTTCTCCAGATGCAAGGCATTTTCCCTGAGTGCAAGCCAGAAAGAATCATCCAGGCGGCAGAAGCTCCATAAATACCAGATCCCGTCATCTCCCTTAAAAGGCAAAGAGGCAATGGATTGTCCAGCTACAAGTTCAGAAATTTCTTTCCTGTTAAGCATAAGGCTCATAGCCTGGGTGCCTTCCATGGTTTTATCAGACGAATGAACAATTACGGTAAAGTTATTGTCAAATATGAAAGCTTCACCCTGAAGGTCGGGATCAAGGAAACTTCGAAAAACATTTCTGTAATAGTCCCCTACGCTTTTGCCGGGAAGCCCGAAATGAAGAATGTCGAGGTATTTTTTATCAATCTGGCGCGACAGCAGCTGAGTGGAAACATTTACCTGGCGGCCAAGTTCAGCAAGGTAAAGTTTCCTGATAAAGCGGTCACTGACAGCAGATGTTATCAGCACAAGTATTGACGTCACAAGGCAGAAAGTAAAAATAATTCTGATCTTGTAGTACGATGTTTTTATAAAGCCCTTAAATACGTTCATTATTCCCGTAATTAAATTGGTATATGAAAGGACAAATCAAAAGTAAAAGCTGAAATCGAAATTGTCAACATTTGGCTTAAAATCAGCATTGCTATAAATTTGCCTCAAAACTGAGCCACCATTGTGAAAGCCGGAAAATTCCGTCAAATGAAGGATCGAGTAAAAGGTTTATTTTTAGATCCTGTGAAATATTTACCTCGAACTTTGTAATAAAATCGGTCGTGTTTTCAGTTAGTTTTGTCGCCGGTTCATAATATCTTTCTCCGAAATTCGATTCTTTACCCGATTTATCATTCTCCCTGCGTTCCCTTGAGTTGAAATATGCCAGTGTCACGTCATGCATCTCCCAGTCGCGCAGAATCCTGTTTATTCCAAGCCAGAGCCCGAACTTCTCATGTATCCTGAAATACAAGAGGACAGGTATCTGCAGAGTCCACTCTTCTGCCGTATAATCCCATTTAAGGGTCTTATTTTCCTTAAGACCGTTAATGTACTGCCCACCGTATCCGGGGTTGATGTAAATGTATTCAGAATAGCGGTTGGCAAGAACAGGTTCGTTATCTAAAATTTTGCTTTTGGAATTATTATAATAAAATCCTGCAAAAAGTGTGTTCCGGGGTGTCAGATCCCATTTGAAATTTAACATTACTTCGTGCGTATACATTGTTTTCTTTCCTGTACCCGTGCGGTTATCATGCACAAATGAATATCCGTGCGAAGTGTAAGTGGTACTGTCATAATTGTATACCCATCTGGAGCTGCTGCTGGAAGTATCGTTAATCGAAGAAGTACTGGATAGGTTTACATTACTGTAATTATACCTGTAGAATCCGGCAACTTCCTTGCCCTCGGGCAGGCGTCTTAAAAAATTTACACTGATATATTTTGTTGTCCCCTTATGAAGCCAGGTCTGCTCTGTAAGGGTGCGTGACATATTGTAAGACCAGTCCGGAAGTTTCTCGGGCACTTTATATTGATAGAAATATGAATTTCCCTGATTAAAAGCCTGATTAGCTTTGCCTGAAAGAATTCCCCCTTTTAAGCCGATCATGAGCCTGGGAGAAACATCCATGATAAATCCTGCTGAAAGATCGAGGTGATGGTATGTCTCATCCTTGGCCTCGGAGTTGGAGTTACTGTATTTTGTCTGGCTGGTATTGCCATATTCACTGTTATTAAGATTAAGATACTGTCCGGCTCTGGAGTGGGAGACACCATTTAATGAAAGACCAAATGTTAGATTGTTTAGAACTCTAAAGCCCATAAAGGCGCTTAACAGATGCCCTGAAGTAAGCATCTCATCTTCATTTGCCTCGCGGTCAATTATCGGAATGTTTGCCCGGTCTGATGCGGCAACTTTTGAATTAAAGGCATCATAGCCAAAGTGAGAAGCATAAATATAGTAAGGCATTGAATAGTACTTCTCTTTGCGATGAATCATCTGATAAGTAACTCCAAGAAAGAAGCTATTGTTAATTTCGGTTATGGGGTATGTAAGTACCCCAATTGAGACAACAGGTTCAGGCTCATTTCTAGCAGAGGTAAGCCAGCGCCTGTCCGGGAATCTGAAATCGGCATTAGAATAGTAGTAAAGCGGTTCATACCTGTCGACAATAAGTGGAACTTCCCTGTCTCCCCTGAAATCCATGTAAAATTTTATTTCCTTTCCATTTAATTCAGGCAGACTGGCGGGGTTGTTGAAAAGATCCAGAAAAGGATCGCGCACAAAACCTGCCGCCACCTGCTTAAATCCCGGAAGTGCAAATGTATTCAGGTAATAGCTCTTAAAATACATTTCTGAGTTCTGGAAGTTTTTTTCTGCAGCCCTTTCCCCGTAGTACTGGGCGAAACTCAAAGAAGTCAGAAAAAAGAAAAACAGGATCATTTTTTTCATATTGCCCCCATATTTATTAATCAGGAGAGGTTTTATAATTACAAAGGCAAGAAATGTGCCGGCGGAGGAAGAAGTAAATTTAAGATGGAAAAGCAATTTTCATTTTTATTTAAAATCAGATTTCTGACGTGGTTATCAGATTTTTGATATGAATGATAAAAGAAAACCCTGAGTACTAGTCTCAGGGTTTTCATAAATAAGTCTATTAAAATTGCAGTTACTTCGTTGTATCTATTTCGCTACTCATCTGCTGAAGGGCTTCGATCTCTTTATCTCTGGAGTAAACCTGTTCTTTCTGTTCCCTTTCCAGCTTTGACTTTGCCTCTAATTTTTCTTTAATATCCTGGGCTATAAGTTCTTTGATATCTCTGCGGATCTCAGCTCTTTCCTGCCTGTACTGAGAAAGTTCTTTCTCCAGACGGTTAATCCAGTCGGTCGTAAATTTTTCACGTGACCTGAGTTTTTCCATCTGCCATGAAGAAATACGAGGAGGTTTTCTGTATTTAGTGACCACAGTTTTTTTCTTATGTATAGTCTTAGACCTGGAAGTGCATTGCTGTCCGTAGATAAACGAACAAAAAAACAGTGATAATATTACTACAAGAGAAATGCGTTTTAACTGCATGATGTATCCCCAATTTAGTAGCGGTTTTTAATAATATAATTTTGACAATAAACTTAAATATCCCTGAGTTAAATTGCAACAAAACTTATGTATTAAAATTTTCTGATGAAGGAACAGTAAAATTAAAGGAAGTTCCTTTCCCATGCCCTGATTCGGCCCATATTTTACCGTTGTGCATCGTAATCATATCCAGGCATAGAATAAGCCCAAGGCCTGAGCCCTGTTCATTTAGTGTGCCGCTTGTACTGTATGGAATATCTATTCTGAATAATTTTTCCATGTTCTCGCTGGAAATTCCGATTCCGTTATCAATCACGGAAACTTTTATTTCCCGCATATTCCATTCGGCTTTAATTATAATTTTTCCGTCGGGAAAGGTAAATTTTACCGCATTTGAGATAAGATTCTGAAGTATAAGCTCCAGCATGTTCCGGTCGGCCAAGGCCCTTAAGCTGCCGTCTACTTCATTTACTATTTTAATTCTTTTCTGAAGGATGCTTGCAGAGGATAGCTCAAGCGTAGAGTCTACGGCATCCTTAAGTGAAATGTCTGCTGGCTTGTATGAAATACGTCCCGACTGAAGTCTTGACCACTGGAGAAGGCTGTCGAGCCAGTTATAGACTTTTTCAAGTGTATTGCGTATTTCAAAAGCGAAATGTCTTATTTCATCCTTGCTGTATGTGTCAATCCTGGAATAAAGTTCCTTTGAAACTCCAAGAAGGCCGTTGAAAGGGCTTCGCAGATCATGCGAGATAATTGAAAAGAATTTGTCCTTATCTGCGTTCAGTTCTGCAAGCTTCTTATTATAATGAAGAAGCGACTCTTCAATTTCCTTGTGGCGTGATATATCACGTCCTATTCCAATGATACCGGTTACATTACCTTCTGCATCGCGTATTGGGGATAGCATAGTAGAATAGTGGATCTTGTGGCCAAACATAACATCTGACCACTCATACATTAGAGATTCCCCCTTAAGGGCTCTTTTGTTAGCTTCATAATGAACTGCAGCAGCTTCCTTATCCATTATGTCAAAAACAGTTTTCCCCAGAACCCTCTTTTTTGCCTCGGGGTTCTTTTCAAAGATTTTACCATACATTCCGGTGTGACGCTGCTGAGTGTCAAAAGTAAATACTATATCATCAACAGATTCCAAAAGAGCATTGAATTTGGTTTCACTTTCATAGAGATTCTCCTCTGCTTTTCTACGTAAGTTTATTTCCAACTGAAGCTGTTCTTCCAGCAGAATAAGCCTGTCTTCTGACTCTAAATCCTTTGCACCTTCTTTTTTGGTGAGCACTTTTACTTTTCCGGAATTCTGCGGCATATTTTTCAGCTAAACCTTTCTGTAGAATTTGTTATTAAATGAATTTTCCAAAAGTGAAGGTAATTTCGGAAATTTTTTACAATTAATAAAGGAATTTAATCATACATATAAGATATTAAGGTATTCTTATCCGCAGGCATTAAATAACCAATTATTTTTTCATAAATTGCTAAACTTTATTAAAATCTTCCGATAATAAGCCAAACTGCTTCTGCCTGGGAAAATAAGTTTCAATTATAAAGGTAAAATAAGCCTGGAAAAGTTATAAGGTATTAAACAGGACAAATAAGCCTCAAGCAGAAGAACTCCCCCACCCGGTTTGTGTTAAAATTCCATTTATTAAACATTACGAAGACATATTTTATGCAGAAACATAGAACGTTCCCAGAAGAGGATTCTATTACAGTTTAGAACAGGTTTTTCTATTCTAAAAATAAGTGATTTTATAACTAACTATATTCATTAAATTGGGAAAATTATGAAGTGGTTCAATAACCTTAAGATCGGTTCTAAATTACTGTTGAGTTTTTCTGCTGTTACGGCTCTTGCCGCTATTATGGGCTTATTTGGAATACTTAATCTTAAACAGGTAGATAAATCCTACAATAAATTGTGGAAAGAAAATGTAGCACCTATAGTAAAACTGGGTGATCTGCTGCAAAGGTATCAGTTCACAAGGCTTAATACGCTCAAAATTGTTATGACCAATGACCCCGGGGAGATTTCAAAATACAACGAAACTATTGAAAACGAGCTAAAAACAATTGATGAGGAACTGGAATACTGCAAGAATGCTTTAACCAGCGCAGAAGAAACAGCAATTTATAATGACGTCGTACAAAAGCGGGATATTTACAGAACATTCCTAAAGGAAGTAATAAAACTGGCGGAAGAAAACAGGGATCAGGAAGCAGAAGGCATCCTTTTAGGCAATATGTCTGTTGCCGCAAAAGATTACCAGGAGGCAATTGAGAAGTGGATTGCAACCGAAGTAAATAACGGCAATTCTATTTCGTCACTGAATTCTGAGCAGTCCAATTCAACTATAACTATAATGCTGATACTGCTCGTAATTGGAGTTGCTGTTTCAGCAGGTCTGGGAATGCTAATTACAAAACTCATAAAAACCCCCATCAATAAAATTCTTATAATGGCGCAGGAGATGCAAAAGGGGCACGTTAAGGCAAGGGCAAATCTGGATACAGATGATGAATTAGGCCAAATGGGGCGCACGCTTGACCAGTTTGTTTCCCAGGTGGATTCAAGTATTGTAGGAGCACTTAACGCCATTGCAAACGGAGAGGTAGGTTTTACGGCTCCCATGTATGACGATAAAGATGAAATTGCGCCTGTCCTGAATAAAGTTACTTCAACTGTAAGGGGGCTAATTACAGAAGTAAATGACCTGACAACAGCAGCCATCAATGGAGATCTTGAGAAACGTGGGAATGCAGATGGTTATAAGGGGGGATATAAGCAGATTGTTGCAGGATTCAATTCTACAATTGAGACTATAGTAAATAATATCCGTCAATACGAGGCTATCATTGATAAGGTTGGACATGGCGACCTTACGGCCAGAATGATTGGCGACTACAGGGGCAACTATTCAAAACTTCAGAAAAACGCCAACGGGTTTGCCGAATCTCTTGAAACTCTGATTTCCGGAGTTCATGATGCCATTGAGGCAACAGCCAGTGCTGCTTCAGAGATATCCAGTTCCAGTGAAGAAATGGCATCCGGAAGTCACGAACAGAGCCAGCAGACAACGGAAGTAGCCGGTGCAGTTGAAGAAATGACAAAGACTATTTATGAAACTGCCAGGTATTCCAACGAGGCAGCAGAAATGGCAAAGAACTCTACTAAATCGGCTGAAAACGGAGCCCGGAAAATTTTAGATACACAGAAAGGAATGGAAAAGATAGTTCATTCCACTAAAGAAACCGGCAGAATTATTACAAACCTTGCACTGAAAACTGATCAGATCGGAGAGATTACTCAGGTGATTGATGACATTGCGGACCAGACAAACCTTTTAGCACTAAACGCTGCAATTGAAGCCGCCAGGGCGGGTGAACAGGGTCGCGGCTTCGCTGTAGTAGCCGATGAGGTCAGGAAACTTGCCGAACGCACAACAAAAGCAACAAAGGAAATAGCAGATACAATAAAAGCAATTCAAAAAGAGGCCAAGGAAGCAGATCATTCGATGCTGGAAGCAAAACAGTCGGTTGAAGACGGAATGAAGCTTACAGCCGAAGTATCACAGGTGCTGCACGATATACTTGATGGTGCAAAGAAGACAACCGGCGTTGTATTACAGGTAGCAGCAGCAAGTGAGCAGCAGTCGACCACAGCCGAACAGATATCCAAAAATATTGAGGGAATTTCATCCGTTACTCAGCAAAGTGCGGCTGGAATAGAACAGATAGCAAGAGCAGCAGAAGATCTGAACAGGCTGACGGTAAACCTTCAGGAAATGATCGGAAGATTCAAGATCAGTCAGAATGATAAAAAACGAAGCATTGGGGGTTCATTGGAAGTAAAAACTAACGGTTCCCTGGCAAGAAGCAGAAAGTAGGCTGATTTCTCAATTTATTCCTTCCAAGAAACTATTTCCCGGAGGACGCAAAATGCCTCCGGGAGATGCTAAAACTCCCATACCCATGGAAATTGCACCCTTCTGACTCAAGTCAATTGTTTTCATCTGCAGTAATATTAATATGAATATATACGACAGCTTAATTATAAGCCGGATAAATTTTGTAAAACTGACTCAATCTAAGCTTAAAAGGAGAATAAGATGAAAAAGTTAAATGTTCCTGCTGCCAGTTTGTTTATAATATTTTTAATTTTCTATCTTTTACCAGTAAATGTTAATGGACACTGCGACGGCATAAAGGGGCCGGTTGTTACTTCTGCTAAAAAAGCGCTTGAAACAGGAAATGTGAATTATGCCCTGATTTGGGTTTCACGCGATAATGAGGAAGCAATAAAGACCCTTTTTAACAAGGCTCTGGAAGTACGAAAACTGAACCAGAATGCCAGGGAGCTGGCAGATATGTACTTCTTTGAAACCCTTGTACGCCTGCACCGTAATGGCGAGGGAGAGCCGTATAATGGACTTAAGATGTCAGACAAGGATGTCCCTGCCGTAATTCATGCTGCCGACATGGCAATTGAAACAGGAAAGCAGGATGAACTGCTCCAGTTTTTCAAGAAGAATCAGGACAAAAAAGCAGTTGCTAACAAGCTAAAAGACGTCCTCTCAAAGAAGGAGTTTGACATAAATAACCTTGCAGATGGCCGCAGCTATGTTAAATCCTACACTGAATTTATCCACTATGCTGCAGAACTTTCCGGGAGCAAAGAACCCGAAGGACGTGAGAAAAGCCGCCATAATAGTCACAGCTAATTTATTTGCTTTTGAGGGTTTTCAATAACTCCCCTGTCCCAAATATCAGCTTCCGGATTAAAGAAAGCCGCATTCTGCGAAAAACATTCGTCCGGGAGCGCGGCTTTCTTTTTTCAGATGACACTATTTTCTTCTTAGCTGCTCCTGCTGCCTAGCAAATCCCATAAATCCATCAAGTACAGTTAGCGCCAGCATCATTTTGTAAATTTTTAAGGTGATGCCAAATATAGTATCTTGATTAATCGTACCATATTTTGTATTTTTCGACTATTCAAGTAAAACAGTCGAAATGAAATATGAATGAAATTTTATCAAAAGAGAAAGAAAAAGAGCAGCAGATCCTGAAGGCAGCAAGGCAGATCTTTGCACGCTACGGATTTTCAAAGACTACAATGGAAGATATAGCTGAAGGTGTTGAAATGGGGAAAGCATCGATTTATTACTACTTCCCCACCAAAGAAAGTCTCTTCAAGGCTGCCATGGCAGAAGAAAAGGATGAATTTGTAAGAAAACTTGAGAAAATACTTGAAAAACAGACTTCGGCAGTCGGTAAACTTCATACCTACGTAGAAGAAAGACTGAAATTCTTTCAGGAGCTGGTAAACCTGGGGACGCTGACTGTTCATTCATTCCTTGAGAAAAAATCAATTTTCAGGAATCTGTTTGATGAATTCGGGGAGCAGGAGCTTAGGATTATTAGGAATATAATCAATGAAGGCAAAGCTTCTGGTGAATTTCAAAAGGATCTTGATGATCGCGTCGCTGAAATCCTGCTTCACGTTCTTCATGGACTGAGGCTAAGGCTGGTGCGCACTATTGCAGGAGCAAATACTATGGATAACAGGACATACCGTGAACTTCTGCATGAGATGTTGCTGACAATTGACATTTTTATATCAGGGATAAAGCCATAATTTTTAGAACGAAGGAGAATTTAGCATTGGAAGATAATATGCAGCAAGTTAAAGTAAAAAGACACAGACAAAGCATTCATGACGACGCTGAACAGGCAGTTGCCTCAACTCCTGTTTATAAAAAAAAGAGAGTATTGATTCCCCTGTTCATTACACTCGTACTGATTGCAGCAGGAATATACTGGTTTATGGGACAGCAGGGCTATGTATCTACAGATGATGCCTATATAGACGCTAACCGAGCAACCCTAAGTTCAAAGATGCTTGGACGCATAGATTCGCTTACTGTGGATGAAGGCGATACGGTAAAAGCTAATGAAAAGCTGGTTATTCTTGACACATCAGACCTTAAAGCACAGGAAAACTCGGCTGCGGCAACAATTAACAATGCACAGGAAAGCATTGCACTCTCAAAAGTCAATCTCGAAAGAGCTAAGGACGATTTCCAGAGGGCCAAGTCTCAATACCAGAGCAGCATCATCCCGAAAGAGCAGTATGATCACGCTGCAAGGGCTGTTGAAGCAGCACAGGCGGAATATAATATTTCAGTTTCCAGGGTCGGGACCGCAAAGGCACAGCTTGGCGTAATTCAGACAAACCTCATGAACGGGGTTATTGTCTCCCCTATAGATGGCGTAATATCCAAAAGATGGGTTCTGGCTGGAGATGTGGTTCAGCCAGGGCAGCCAATTTATTCAATTTATGACACAAAAAATAGCTGGATTACGGCTCAGCTTGAAGAAACAAAGGTTTCAAGCATAAAACCCGGTGACTATGTGGAAATTAACGTTGATGCATACCCCGATCAGCAGTTCTACGGTAAAGTTATTCAGATAGGCGCTAATACAGCAAGCCAGTTCTCTCTTATTCCGCCCAACAACGCCTCGGGCAATTTTACAAAAGTAACACAGCGCGTTCCAGTCAAGATTTCAATTGACGGAAGAACAAAAGATTCAAAGAACCCTACGGGAAAACTTTCTCTTCTTCCCGGAATGAGCGTTGAGGTAAGAATTAAGGAAGGCGGTGTTAAATAATATGGCTCAGAATCAGCTTAGCCACAGGAAGAGCGGCTTCCTGAAGCTTGATCAGGAGCATCCTTCTTATAAGTGGTGGGTACTGGCAAATATTATGGTTGGTACTTTCATGGCCGTGCTCGATTCCACGATCGTTAACGTGGGACTGACAAAGATCATGACGGCATTCGGAACCGGCGTGGATAAAATTGAATGGGTCCTTACAGCCTACCTCCTGGTCTTTGCTGTTATGCTGCCCACCTCAGGCTGGGTTGCAGACCACTTTGGATACAAGAGAACTTATTTCATGGCCTTATTCCTGTTTACTTTCGGATCATTTTTATGCAGTCTTTCCTGGGATGAAAACGCGCTTATTGCCTTTCGTCTTGTTCAGGGTGCAGGTGCAGGATTTTTGATGCCTGTTGGCATGGCAATCGTAACACGGGAATTTCCGCCTGAAAAAAGAGGTATTGCACTTGGCTTCTGGGGAATTGCCGCAGCTGCATCTGTATCCTTAGGACCTATGATCGGCGGCTATCTGATTGATAATTACAGCTGGCACTCCATTTTTGACGTAAATGTACCGGTTGGAATTCTCGGCATGGCTGCAACTTATATCATTCAGAGAGAATACAAGACTGAACACTCGCGTTCTTTTGACTTCCTGGGGTTTATTTCAATGACTGTGTTTCTGACATTTCTTCTGCTTGCCCTTTCAAACGGAAATGCATCCTGGAATACGGGAGGATGGACTTCACCTTTTATACTGATATCATTTGCACTTTCAATCCTAGGTTTTACTGTATTCCTTGCAACCGATCTTACAATAAAACATCCTCTGATTGAGCTGAATCTTTTGAAGGATTTTAATTTCTCGGTAACAAACGCCATTTTGTTCATTTTTGGCATGGGACTTTTCGGGAGCACATTCCTGCTGCCGCTGTTTCTTGAAAATTCCCTTAATTACACTGCGCTTCAGGCCGGAATGGTGTTCTTCCCTGTCGGCGTCCTTCAGGCTGTCATGTCTCCTTTATCCGGATTTCTGGCAGATAAGATAAACCCAAAGATCCCGGCCTTTATTGGACTTTTGCTTCTGGCAGTCAGCCTGTATCTGAATAATTTTCTTTCGCTCTTTTCAGAGCATGCACAGATAATGCTTCCACTGTACATCAGAGGTCTTGCAATGGGAATGATGTTTACTCCCTTAAGCACCATTGCACTTGCAGACATGCCAAAACAGAAGATGGCGCAGGCTTCAGGATTATTTAACGTTATCAGACAGATTGGAGGAAGCTTTGGTGTTGCCATTTTCGGAACAATGCTCACTCGCAGGATACTTTTCCATACTTCAGCATTCGGTGAATCTGTAAATCAGTATTCACCCTCCTTTCAGCAGATACAGTATGGCCTAAGTCACTTTGTGCAGCAGTCCGTAGGAGGAGCAGGAAGCGACGTTGCAATTAGAGCCAAAGTCCTGATTGCACAACACGTTGCAAATCAGGCATTTGTTCAGGCAATTGACGATGATTTCCTTCTTGCAACAGGTATAACGCTGCTTTGCCTGATCCCGCTTTTCTTCCTTAGATATAAAAAGAATAAAGGTAAAAAAGGTGAGCATGCTGTGGCAATGGAATAAAGAAAGCTTAAAAACAGTGAAAAGATAATTAAATTTATAGACTTCACCCTGCATATACCTGAATTACTACTTATAGCGGATATTTATAGTTTTAGAGGAAATTGATGAAAAATATACTTTTGGCATTACTTGTAATTTTTGTTTCTACATATATTACCAATGCGCAGGGTGTTTCTGCGGATTCTATTGATTTAACGAGGGCAATTGAGCTTACCCTGCAGAATCACCCTTCTATTAAACAGGCTGCAGGCCTGATAGGAACAGCTGAGGCAAGAATTAAACAGCAGAACACATCCTATCAGCCGGAAGTAGAAGCAGATGCTTCTTTTATGAGGATTGGACCGGTTGCAACATTTGATCTTCCCGGCGGAGTTTCTGCAAAACTTTATCCTGAAAATAACTACGATGCCCACGTGAGCGGAAGATATTTACTCTATGATTTCGGACAACGCGATGCCGCACGCAATCTGACGGCTTCCTATAAACTTTCAGCGCAGGATAATCTTGAAGTGGTAAAGACTAACCTTGCATACCAGACTGTACAGGCATTTTATTCCTTACTCTTCCTGAAGCAAAGCCTGGTTGTGAAAGACCAGCAGATTGCTGACCTGAACAGCCATCTGCAGGTAACCCAGGCAAAGGTTTCAAGCGGATCGGCAACTGATTTTGACGTTTCCACTACGGAAGTAAGAGTATCTTCGGCTCAGAACCAGAGAACAGAAATCCAAAACGAAATAAGCAAGCAGGAAATTATCCTCAAAAGTCTTACAGGGCTACCACACAACGCCCTATTAAACGTTACCGGAAGTTTTAACTATATGCCCGATAATGTTAATGCCGATTCACTTATAAATGTTGCAATAAATCAGAGAAGCGAAATAAAACTTGCCCGTGATCTTCAAAATACAGCAGATAAGCAGAAAACTGTAGCCCGAATGTCAGACAAGCCTACTGTCAGCTTAAGCGCACAATACGGCCTTAAGAACGGCTATATCCCAAACCTGGATGTCTTAAGAGGCAATTGGATTGCCGGTGTCTTATTCAGATATCCGGTTTATAACGGCGACCGCTCCCGCTACCTGGAAGAAGAAGCCGAAGCCAACCTACAGTCCTCGCTTGCCCATACAAGCGACGTTGATCTTGGTATAAGAGCAGAGGTCAGCCGCGCCATTTCTGATATAAATGCTGCCCGGCAGCAGCTGGAAACAGTAAAAATTCAGGTTACACATGCCCAGAGAGCTCTTAAAAGAGCTGAATTGCAATACAGAGATGGAGTAATTAGTAATCTGGATCTGCTTGACGCCCAGACCGGAATAACTGAAGCACGTCTTTCTGAACTTCAGATAATCTATAAAAATATTATGAGCCGCTATCTGCTACAAAGAGCAGCCGGAGACAAGCTCTGGAAAATTCAGTAAAGTCTGTACTCACGAAAAACGGTGCAATACCCTGAAGGGGAAAATACTAACCCTTCAGGGTTTTTGCATTTTAAAGGTTTGGTATTCATGCAATTTTTGCAGGAAGAATTTTTCCGCTTTAAGTCTATACCCAAATTGAAATTAAATACTTAAATTTATACAGCAATACTTAGCTGGAGACGCAATGAAAATCAGAATTTTAGTTTCAGGACTTTTATTATTCTTTATTTCCGCAGCGGTTCCGCTCAGGGCTGAATCTTACTCCGATCTGAAAAAGCTGTTTGAAAGCAAAAAATACTTTGAACTGAGGGATGCACTGGAGAAGGAACCTTCGGAAGTTTCCCCAGTAATACTTTTTTTGAAAGGCGCAGTATGTAACAAATTTAACCAGCTGGACAGGTCGATAAGCTATATAAAGAGGTACATCGATAAAACGGGCAATAATTCGAATGCAGAGTACATGACAGAAAGCTACGATATACTTGCAGATAATTATGTTAAATCATATCAGTACAAAAAAGCAGCCGAAAGTTATCAGGTAATACTGGACAGATTTACTTCTTATCTAGATGAAGCAAAGATTGAGGATATAAAGAATTCAGTAAAGCTCTGGAAGGCATTCAGTGAGGTACCCCCGCAGTCAGTGGCATTAAACGGCGATACTAAGATAAAGACAGAAAAAGACAAGGTGGGACTGACGAATATTCCGGTGGAGATAAACGGCGATAAACTGAAGTTCATTTTTGACACAGGGGCCGGAATTTCCTCGATAACAAAGTCCTACGCGCAGATGCTTCATTTCAGAATTATTGAAGATTCCATTGCAGTAAATGCTTTTACAGGAAATGTGGTTTATGCCTCGCTCGGCATTGCCCCGGTAGTAAAGATCGGTAATGCGGTAATAGAAAATTCAGTATTCCTGGTATTTAATGACAGCGATCTTTCAGTCCCATCATTAAATTACCAGTGTAACGGCATAATCGGGTTCCCGGTAATTGAGAGCCTGGGAGAAGTTACGCTTACCAAAACCGACAGCCTGATTATTCCTGAAAAAACTAATACGCATTTAGTTCAGAATATGTGTCTGGCCGGCCTGTCCCCTGTTATACTCGGGGAATTTAATGGCAAAAAACTGTCTTTTAACCTGGACACCGGAGCAAAAAACTCAATATTGTACCAGTCATTCTTTCGGAGTTATGAACAAAGCGTAAAAGAAAACTCTGAAATGCAGACAAAGGAATTGGCAGGAGCCGGTGGCTCCAGAAAGCTGACAATTTACAGGCTTAAGAATTTTAACATAAATATTTCTGGCAGGAATGCAGGGCTAGACCAGGTAACCGTACTGACTGAAGCACTGGATGAAAATAACCAGTATTTCTACGGAAATCTGGGACAGGATATAATAGGTCAGTTTAACAGGATGACTCTTAACTTTGAAACTATGAGTCTGATACTTGAATAGAGCTATTGTCTTAATAACTATCTTCATATTAAACAGATAAAATCAATAAAAAAGCAGAATTATTAACTCTGCTTTTTTCCTTTTATAATCACTCGATTTATTCATGTTCCCGCGTAACAAATTAGGTTTAATACGGGGAGTTCTCAAACTCAGGTCCTCTTAACCTTAAGGCAAAGCGTTTATCATCCTCCCTGAAAATACAGAATAGAATTCCGAGAATAATATCAAAGACAGTTGTAAAATAGTAAAATACCGGCCCTTTGACTGGATCTGCCATTGCATTTATAGTCTTTAGAAGTAATGATGTGTTATATATGAGAAAAAGAAAATGGAAAAGACTGACATACCTGTTCTTTGCAGCAAAAATAATTATGTGACGAACGGAATAATATAGTATAGCTATTAGAATTACAATAAAGATATAAGAGATATCCCAGTTCGGGATGGAAATTCCTATGGTTAATAATGCCGCCAGAACAGGAAGTACCAGTTTCCAACTGATCTTTTTATCGATTGAAATAATGGAAACCAGTGCCGCAAACAATGCAAGAGCAATATAAATATTTGAAGGCACCAGACGGATTCTGCTGCGCAGCAATAAAACCAAAGGATCAGAAATCCCCATAAACAGAAAGTAGTAAAAGAAATTTCCCTTGTACTGCCTGAATGGAGGAAGGGACCATATAATAACTGAAATATTTTGAATAATTTGGAAAATATTCATAACTAATAATTATTGTTTTTAAAGATATTTCCTGGTTTAAGTTATTTTACAAGTTTCATGAGCTATAGATAAAATATTTTCTTAGTTTCAAAGAAAAGCGTCTATCATCCTCTCTGAAAAAACAGAAGAGTATTCCAAGCAGAATATCAAAGATAGTTGTCGCATAAAAATATGGAATTCCCTTTTGAAACTCCAGGGCAACATTGAGTAACTTGAAGACCAAAGAAAGATTGTATATAAGAAAAATAATATGGAAGAAACACACTCGTCCATACTTCCCGGCATAAATAATCATGTGACGGATAAAATAGTAGATCAGTGCGGAAAGAATTGCTGCAGCTATCAGTTTAACTTCAGTCAAAGGCATAAATATTAATGCAGCCAGGGTAAACAGAAAAAAAGATAAGGCTGGAATCCACCTGATATTTTTATTTAATGCAATAATTGAAAGCAGTGCTGCTGCTGCTGTAACCGTATAAACTGAAAAACTATTTCTATAACCTAACCAGACAAGAAATGACCCGACAGGATCTGCCATTGCCATAATAAGAAAGTAATTGAAGAAATTCCCCTTATACTGTCTAAAAGGTGGAAGGGACCAGACAATTCTTGATACATATCCAATAATAAGGAATACTTTCATAATCATTTTCCCATTTTATTCTCAAGACAATCAAACCCCGGAATAATTATAAATCCTTTTAAATTACAATTCTGTTTTTTATGGCATGCTTGATCAACTGTGATGTGTTTTCAACACCTAGTTTTTTCATAATACTGGAGCGGTGTGTATCAACTGTCTTTTTCCCGATTTCAAGGGCTTGTGCTATTTCCGAACTGCTGTAGCCGTTACAGACAAGCTGTAACACCTCTATTTCCCTGCGGCTTAAGTCCGTATCCTGGAACACAATTACAGGATCGGCAGGGGTATTCATTTCAAGAATTTCCTGCAGTTTTTCTTCTGTGTATCCCCGCCCAAAGTATTTGCCTCCCTTGGCAACCAGTTTTATGGCGTAGATAAGTTCGCCCTTAATAATATTTTTACTCAGAAGCCCCTTTCCGCCCGCTTTCAAAACATGAAATATAAATTCCTCACCTTCATGAATTGAGAGAAAAAGTGCCTTTACGCTGGGATACTTTTCTCTGATTTCAATAACAGCATCAATCCCGTTCATTTCCGGCATTGATATATCCGATATTAATACATCAGGGAGGAGCACGGAATACTTTTCAACCAGGTCACGGCCGTTGCATGCCTCGCCCACAACATACAGACCAGGAATATTTTCAATCAGGCTAATAATTCCATCACGTACAATGCTATGGTCCTCAGCGACCAGAACTCTGATATCACCCGGCATAAACACCCTCCTTTGAAAAATCAGCCACCAGTACTGTTCCGTCTTCTTCGGAAGAACTGATACGGAAACTGCCGTTATGGCTTTCAGCTCTTTCTTTCATGTTTTTAATACCCATACCTTTATTGCATTTATCGATATCAAATCCATTTCCATTATCAGAAATGATAAGGCGGACTGAATCATTTTTATTTATCAGCTGTATATTAAATTCTTCTGCGTTTGAATACTTAACAATGTTACTGAGCCCTTCCTGAGTAATCCTGTAAATAGATGTCTCAAGATCATGCTCCAGTCTTTCTTTAAGATTAATAAAATCGATAGCTCCGTGAATAGAACTTTGTTTCTGAATTGTACTTACAAGAGAGATCAGAGCCGGCACGAGGCCGATTTCTTCAAGCACTCTTGGTTTAAGTACATAAGCAATACTCTTCAGGTCTGTAATGGCCTGTTCAATAATACGTGCATTACTAAGGTAGACAGAAGAATCATCCCGCCCGGTAAGTTCGGAGAGGCTTTTCTGGAGGTTCATCTTTAGAATAATAAGGTTCTGCCCGATTCCGTCGTGTAGTTCCCTTGAGATTCTCTGCCGCTCTTCCTCAATTTTAATCTGCAGATACCTGGAGAAATTCCTCAGCTCACTTTCTGACTTTTCCAGCGCCTCCTGATTCAGTTTCATTTCAGTTACATCGTGCATGTAAACCTGTGCAATATTCAGGTAGTTGATCCCATTTATATGAATTGCATAATGTCTGCCCTGGAAACAATCATAAGATGAAATGACCCCGTTGTGAGCAATGAAGTTGTTCCATTCTAATGCAAGCGAAGGGAAAACTTCTGTCACTATTTTCCCCATAAATTCCTCAAACCCGGTAGAGTATGCAGCAGGATTGAGAAATATTATACTGCCCGATGAATTCACTCTGATAATTGGATCGGGATCAAGGTCGGCAAACAGGGCCATCAGACGAGTGTTCTGCAGATTCAGATTTTTCTTCTCCAGTGAGTGTTTTACCCTCTGGGGAAGGACGATGCTGCGCATGGTAATGTAAAGGACTACCATTATAATGAGCGACACTAAGATGGATGAATAAACAGGGTTATGAAAATCCTTAAAGACATTGAAGTACTCTTTTAACTCATCCACCAGTACGTTGTTAACAGCAAGTACAGCCTGACCCATAATTATTCCTAAAGAAAAGATATAAATGCATCAATAAAACGTCCGGTTTTTCTTCGAGTGCTGACTACCCCGTTTGCATGATCTCTAGCACTGTAAACTATCTTCTCATTAAGAAACGGGAGCTTTTCCAGAATTTCTCTAGTAAGGTAATACTTGTTCTGATATTCTTCAGAGAAGACATAATCTTCAGGAAAACTGACTGCCAGACTGCTTTTCAAATTGAACGGTCAAATATAAATGAAAAACTAATAAAAAGAATCAGTATATATACTGACAATTGAAGATTTTTCTTAATTTTAATACTGGTTGCTTCTCATGAAGACTGCCGCACCACTGGATCTAAAAAATAATTATTTATAATTTCCGGGGATTTAGGAGTTAGTTATTCTGCAAAAATTCTTACACTGCAAATTTATAAGTAAAAACCCATATTCCTCGTTATTTGGATTACAACTAAAATGTACATACAATACCTGATTTTTACGCCCTAAAGCCTATAAATCTTTTGAGTTATAAATATTTTATTTTTTCATTGTAGTCCCTTTTTCTATTTATTCTCCTGCCCAGCATTTACAATAATTTTATCTCTTGATATTTAATAATTAATCACGTATTTCTTTGTCTAACGGCGTATTGTAATCGTCGTTTGGTTTAAGAAGAAAGGAGGATAATTTTAATATTAACTCTGATGAAAAAGGTTTCCGGATACCTTAAACATCCGGTGAATTGCGCCGCATCAAGGCGGCAGCAGTTATAGTTCTAAACGTTAACTTATTTGTTAAACAAAAAGAGGATAAAACTATGGCAACTCCAGGAAAAGGCTCTCAGAACATGATTAACATCAATAACTGCAGTGTTGATGAGTTAGCAAGTCTTCCCAATGTTGGAAGAGATAAAGCTCAGGATATAGTAAATCATCGTCCTTTCAGAAGCTGGAACGATCTGAATAATGTCCCAGGCTTGTCAAGAGACGTGATCGATAATATGAAAAGCAGAGTAACGTTCTAGAAAGAAAAACAAATAATGAAAGGTTCCGCTGAAAAACGGGACCTTTCATTATTTTAATTCTTATAATTTTGGAATCAGTTTCATCATCCCTGCTCCATATCGACAATATGCCTTAACTCTTTAACAGCCTGGCTTTTTAGATCATTTATTCTATCCTCCTGGCCAGAAGAAGGGATATAACCATCCTTTAATTCGGGATATTTTTTTTTAAGTTTACTAAAGTAATCATATATCTTATCAACTGTCCTGGCATTTGCATGTATTTGTCTGTAAAATTCCACATTTATAATTCCCGCCTCTCCTTTAATTAATTTGAGCAGGAATTCCACGGCATTATAGCCGATAAAATATTCTTTTATAGTCCTTCCTTCAACAGGATCTTCATATATTATATAGTCGTACCCTTTCTTAAGGTCACCAAGTACAATCAGTCTGTGCATAAAATTGTCAAGTTCAGATTCAACACCCAGATAAAGCAGGAATTTATCCGCTTCAATTTTGGATGCCAGCTGAGCGCTGTCGAGTTTCATATCTTTTCTCATCCAATCCTCCATTCCCTTATTTATTATAAAGGTTTTGATGTTTAATGGAAATTTCAAGGTGAAATTTTTGCTGAATGAAATAAAAAGAAAGCTTATAAAATATAGAGACCGATTTTTAACGACAGAGAATTATTTTATATTATTTGTGTATTTTAATTGTAACAAATAAGCAGGACGATGCTGGAAGTTAAAGAAAAAGCATGGGTAGTTTCGGCCGATATGGGCTACGGCCACCAGAGGGCTGTGAACCCTTTTAAGGAGATTGCTGAAAACGGGATTATTACCGTTGGAGCTACAGATCTTTCGGCACCTTCAGAAAGGAAGCTCTGGAGGAGGATGCTTGGCACATATGAACTGTTCTCGCGTGCTAGAAGCATTCCCATTATCGGAAAACCGATTTTCGGAATACTCGATTCTTTCCTTCACATACCATCTTTTTATCCTATACGAGATCTTTCAGGCGGCACACTGCAGGTTTCTATGCTGGAATCAGCAATTAAAAAGGGGCTCTGTTCCGGTATGTTCGAGAGAATAAGACAGAAGCATCTCCCTCTACTTACCTCTTTTTATGCACCTGCGATTTCAGCCGATATGAAAGGATATGATAGAATATACTGCATCATATGCGATGCTGATCTTAACAGGGTCTGGGTTTCAAAAAACCCCTACGAAAGCCGCATTGAATATTTCGCTCCATGTGCCAAGGCAGCTCAGAGACTTAAAGCTTATGGAGTATCGGATGAAAGAATCTTTCTTACAGGCTTCCCTATTTCAGATGACCTCCTGGGCGGGAAAGATCTTTCCACATTAAAGTCTGATCTTGGACAAAGGCTCTTCTATCTCGACCCCCGAGACAGATTTCATAATATGCATGGCAGAAATGTTGAATACTTTCTTGGCAAGGATAACTGTGAGTTCAGACAGGAGCGCAAGCTGACTATTACATACGGAGTTGGAGGAGCAGGTGCCCAGAAGGAAATCGGCGGCAAAATAGCATACAGCCTCAGGAAAAAGCTGGCTTCAGGAGAGCTGAAGCTGAACCTGGTTGCAGGCATCAGAAGTGAAGTAAAGGAATATTTCGATCAGGTTGTGGCCCGGCTTCCTGAAGCAGGAGATAATATTGAAATCATATACGATCCCGCGATACACAACTATTTTAGGAAATTTAATGAAACTATACGAAAAACGGACATACTTTGGACAAAGCCTAGCGAACTCTCCTTCTACAGCGGACTTGGACTTCCAATCATTATGACACCCGCTCTGGGATCACAGGAGATTTTCAACAGGCAGTGGCTGACAGAAATTAATGCGGGGATCAGACAGGAAAATCCTGACTATACAGACCAGTGGCTTTTTGATTTTTTGAAAAGCGGACGTCTGG
>JBLNAZ010000217.1:0-3117 GCA_050259615.1 Syntrophomonadaceae bacterium
ATCCGTCCCAAGGATATGGTTTATAAGGTTGTCCCGGCACGGTAGATACTGGAAATTATTCTATCCGGGCGCACCTCCGTGCGCCCACATTTATCATCCCAAATCCTTACAATTTTTTGATTTAGCTCATTCAATTCCTTATCTTTGTCTATTGTTCTAAACAGAGTTTTTATTAATAAATTTATAAAACTATGAAGTTAAGCAAAGCTTTTATACCGACCTTGAAAGAGGTCCCGACTGACGCAATAATTCCAAGCCATATCCTTATGCTCCGTACCGGCATGGTGCGCATGCTTTCAGCTGGAATTTATTCATTCCTTCCATTGGGCTATACAGTAGTAAAGAAAGTTACTGAGATCATCCGCGAGGAGATGGACGCCATAGGCGGACAGGAATTCCACCTCCCGGCATTAAACCCAAAGGAGATCTGGGAAGAAACCAACCGCGTTGAGGCCTTCGGGGATACGATGTTCCATATAAAGAACAGGGACTACGTCCTGGCCCCCACACACGAGGAAATCATGACTTTCCACGCCAAGGGAGTAGTAAAATCCTATAAGGATATGCCTCAGATCTGGTATCAGATACAGACAAAGTTCAGGAATGAACCGCGCCCGAAAAGCGGCGTTATACGCGGACGTCAGTTTTTAATGAAAGACGCTTATTCTTTTGATACTTCATGGGAAAATCTGGATAAATCCTACGCCCTGCACGACGCAGCCTACAGGAAAATATTCGACCGCGTCGGACTTAAGTATTTTGTAGTGGGTGCTTCCTCGGGAGCCATGGGCGGCAGCCGCTCTGAAGAATTTATGGTTAAGTCGGAGGCGGGTGAGGATACTGTAGCACACTGCGAAATGTGCGGCTACGCAGCTAACGTTGAGGTTGCAGCTTCTGTTGCAGAAGGGGCCCCAAGGTTTACAACATCCTTTGAAGTAAATGAAATTTCAACTCCAAACGTAAAATCAATTGACGAGCTTTGCGCATTCCTTAAGATCAATGAAACCCAGTGCGCAAAGTCGAGAGTTTATATAAATAACGATGAACCTGTGCTTGTGCTTATGCTTGGAAACGATGAAGTTAATGAAACCAAGCTTGGAAGCGTGCTCCCGGGTACTTTAAGGCCGGGGCATCCAGATGAATTAAAGGAAATTACAGGTGCTGATGCCGGATCAATAGGTCCAATAGGCTTTAAGGGAAAGATTATTGCCGACCTCCGATTGAAAGATGCCAATAACCTCTTTAGCGGCGCAAATAAAAACGACTATCACATCGGCGGAATTGACCTTACAAGGGACGCCAAAGATGTGGAATACTTTGATTTAAGAACCGTTCAGGCGGGTGAAACCTGTACAAGGTGCGGCGGAACACTCGACGTCTTTAAGGCAATTGAACTCGGCCATATATTCAAGCTCGGAACAAAGTACTCTGAAGCCATGGGTGCCACATTCCTGGATGAGCAGGGCAAGGTAAACCCTATCATTATGGGCAGCTACGGTATAGGCGTTGAACGCGTTATTGCATGCTACATCGAGCAGCACAATGATGAAAAGGGCATTATATGGGACAAGACGCTCGCTCCGTATCAGTTCCACCTTCTGGGCCTCAATATGAAAAAGCAGGAAGTTATTGATGCTTCAAACAGGATATACGGCGACCTCTCCGGTATGGGCTTCGACGTTTTATTTGACGACAGGGTGGATGCACAGGCGGGCTTCAAATTTAACGATGCGGATCTCCTTGGGCTCCCGGTCCAGATAATTGTAGGCGACAAGAACCTGAAGGAAAACAAGGTGGAAGTAAAGGTTAGAAAGACAGGGGAGAGATTTACAATTGAAATTGACAGCCTTTATAATAAATTGAAAGAATTAATATAGTTTAGAACCCGGGGCATGAAGAAGACCGCTTCTTCATGCCTGCTTAACTTTTACTTTTAGCCGAATGGATGATATTTTTATTTATTCCGAAGAAAATCTGCTTAAGCAGATAAATTCGGGAACATATGAGCTCGGATATTATAAGGTGAGATTCTATACAGAACAGGGCCGCCTTGCAGAGAAGAATACCGGTACAATATCAGACTTTTATCTCTATCCCAGCGGCGGGGCACTCCGGGACGAAAATATGAACATTGTGCATTATAACTCAAAGTTCGACACCTACAGGGGATTTGTTCCTCCGCATAAAAAGCAATAATCTAATTTTATGAATAATAAACTTTATCTCGTTTCCACTCCTATAGGCAACTACGACGACATTACGCTTAGGGCATTAAAAGTCTTAAAAGAGGCCGATTTTATCATCTGCGAGGAATATAAGGAAGCCCGCAGGCTTCTTTCGCAATACCAGATTGAAAAAGAGCTGATTCCGCTCAATGAGCACAATGAGAATGAGGCTGCAAACGACATCCTGCTCAGAATTGTACAGGGGGAGTCGGCAGCTTTGATATCCGACTGCGGGACGCCGCTGTTTTCAGATCCCGGCCATCTTTTAGTTGATCTCTGCATCAGCCAGAAAATTGACGTTGTACCTGTTCCGGGCGCCAATTCGCTTCTTCCGGCCTTAACGGCTTCAGGTTTTGATTTTGAGAAATTCTACTTTTACGGCTGGCTTTCGCCGAAAAAAGACGAAAGGCGGGATGAACTAATGAGGCTCAGGGGTCTTAGTGAGGTAATTGTTCTTATGGATACCCCCTACCGTCTGAGACCGCTATTATCCGACGTGCAGAAAATCTTCGGTCCAAGCCTCAGGGTAGCCTTAGCCTACGACATTACTATGAAAAGTGAAAAGTTCTACCGCGGAACAGTTTCCCAGGTGCTTGAGACGGCAGATAAGAAATCGCTCAAGGGGGAATTTGTGCTCATAATCAACAATAGGAAGAACAGGCGCCCTTAAGTGTGCGCAAGTTTACTTTTCCCATTGATTTAGCAGCAAATTTTTGATAAAATAGGGATAGCTTTTGAACTTTGAAATGCAAAACCAGGTTTTGCTAAAATAGAATATAATTGGAGGAAAACATGTTAAGAGTTCAGGATGTGGATTTAACGCCGAATCCCCAGGCTCTGAAATTCATTTTAAGCGAAAAACTGCTTAAAAGAGAAACAAGACACTTTAAGA
>JBLNAZ010000218.1:0-3330 GCA_050259615.1 Syntrophomonadaceae bacterium
GGCTACGCAATTACGGACTACCTGAACATTCTGGAACAGTATGGTACAAAGGAGGATTTCAAAACTCTCGTTGAAACCGCACACCAGAACGGAATAAAAGTTATAATGGATCTTGTAATTCAGCATACATCGGACCTTCACCCGTTTATGAGGGATGCAATAAAATACAAGCAGAACTCCCCTTACTACCCGTTCTACATGTGGGATAACAGCGGAAACTTCCAGTATATGTTTACATGGGTTGATCTTCCTTCAATTAACTATGAGGCACAGAGCACAAGAGACTACCTGATAAACATGGTCAAATACTGGCAGCAGAATTTCAACATAGACGGCTACCGCTGCGATGTTGCCTGGGGTATCAACGACCTTAGGCCTTCGGGACCCGCCTTCTGGCAGCGCATGAGAAGTGAGCTTAAGAGCTTAAAGCCTGATATATTCCTCCTGGGAGAGGCTGACGCACTGCTGGCAAATAACACCTATTTCGACAAGAAATTTGACGCCGCATACGACTATTCGTGGTTTAACGGAATTAAGAATTACCTCTCGAATACAGGAACACTGAGCAATCTTAATTCAGTGATTAACTCTTATTTAAGTTCCCCGTTCCCCGGGGATGCACGTCCATTCAGGTTCCTGGAGAATCAGGACGAGCAGAGGTTTATTGAGGCTTTCGGGCAGGCAAAGACCAAAACTGCTGCTGCACTGCTTCTTACTTTGCCCGGCGTTCCAATGCTTTATGCAGGCCAGGAAGTAGGTGAAATGACTAACCGCGGAAATATTAACTGGGAAGACCCCCAGGGCCTGCGGGCATACTATTCCAGGCTGATACATATAAGGAAAGAAAACCCTGCCCTTCTTGACGGGAGCTTCACGAGCATTGTAAACAGCACGCCAGAACAGGTATATTCGTATCTGAGGACTAAAGATAAAAATAACGCTATAGTAAATATTAACTTTTCTGATGCTCCTCTTACAGTAAATTTCTCGGTTCCAATGAATGATATATCATTTGACTCAACGGCATCATTTTACTTAAATGATGAGCTTAACCGTGTGTCGTATAAGGTAAAAGGAACCGACTTAAAGAATTACCAGGTTTTAATTCCCGCCAATACTGCACAGGTGCTTGTGCTCTCGGATAATCAGCTCACAAATGCGGAATCTCAAAAGCACACTATTCCGGCTTCATATGAGATATCGCAGAACTATCCAAATCCGTTTAATCCGTCCACCTCAATCAGGTACCAGATCCCTGAAGCCAGTCATGTTGTAATCAGCATTTATAATGTATTAGGACAGAAAGTAACCGAGCTGGTAAACATGGCTCAAAACCCTGGGTATTATCAGGCAGTGTGGAATGCATCAAATTCTGCTTCCGGCGTGTACATTTATTCCGTTGAAATAAAACCTGTTTCAGGCGGCAATGCGGGCATCAGGACAGTTAAAAAGATGATGCTGGTAAAATAGTGCCGGATTATTTTGCAATCACAGAAGGGCTGTTGATTCAACAGCCCTTCGATGTATTTTGCCATCAGGTTGTACCAGTTTTCATTTGATCAGCAGCATTTTTTTTGCAGAGATCAGGTTTCTTTTGCTCGTGAGGGATTCAGCAGCTATACGCAGAATGTATATTCCCGATGCATAAGAACCATGCTCCTGTGAATTCCAGACGGCCTGCTGCCTTCCGGCCGGAATTTCCCCGTCAACAATCAGGGAAATTTCCTTCCCTAAAATATCATAGATCGCAATTTTAACCCTGCTGGCCTCGGGCAAATCATACTGTATTGTAGTGCTCGGGTTAAACGGGTTGGGATAATTCTGGAAAAGGGCATATTCTTTAGGGATAATCTTCTCCCCTTCCACAGCCGATAGCAATGCCGGACCCAGCACTTTAATAGTTCCGCTGCCAGTATTCATATCAAGCCTCTGAGGAAGAGTTTTAGTGCCATCCCAGTTATTTGAATACAGAAGTTCTAAGTTTTCTCCCAAAAGTGTAATTGAAATGGCATCCATTTGACTATCCTTACCATCCTCATATATTTCGATTTTCAGACAGAGATCCCGCCCCAGTGTGACCTGATTAAAAGGATTTGTAATGTCAATCAGCTCTGCCGATGCACTGAAACCTGCGGCTTTTCCGGGCATTTTATCAATCGTATAAGCAGAGAGCGAACTTATAGCGCTGCTATTAACCTGGTATATTTTATTATTCTCGCCGCGAATAATTATACTGGCCCGTCCCGGTATATTTTCACATGACTTGTTATATTTCATCGTGAAACCGAAATCGGTCCTTTCGCCTTTATTACCACGGTACTTCCCTGCCGATGATTTCGGAACAACGAAGCCCCCGCCTGAAATGTTATCATTTCCTGGGATGCCGATTGTGACAAGGGAAGGATAGCTTAATTTTGTATAATAGCCTCTTACCTTTGTATAAACCCCAAATATTGCCCCGGAAACGTTTATTTCGGGCTGGCTCAAAGTCCGGCAGAACGGCTGGGTGGTTGAGCTGCCCAGAGTGTTATCTGCAAGATCAAATAATAAAACGGGAAGATTTGTCGCCTGGACCTCCCAGTCATTATATAAAGCTCCCAATTCTGCTTCTCTGAATTCAATCCTTGCTTTTGAAATATCTCCACGGTTGCAGTCAGCAGTATCTTTTATGGTTGCAGATAAAGTAAGCGATGTACTGTTGGAAGTCAAAGAAGGTGCTGCAAAGTATTGCAGGCCTGTGTATTCAACAAGGGCATCCTCTGGCTCAACCAGCATAGACCCATACGGAGCTTGATTGCACGAGCCATTGAAATTCAACTTGTCGGAAGGAGTAAATTCCGCAAGTATTTTATAAGTATCGGGATCAAGGCTGCAGATAAATTCAAAGTCGAATACCAGTTTGCCATCACATACTCCGGATTTGCAAACAGCGCCCAGGGTATGCTGAGGCCCATTGTTCAGCTGGTATCTAAATTCAACAATGCCGCCTGACTTATTGAGATTTTCCTGTGAGGAAGAGGTTACTACCGCAGTAAGGGTAATCTGATCGGAATACTGCCCCTCTGCAGCCTTAACTAAAACTCCTGTGCATGCTTTTGTAATTTCTATATCTGCCGTACAGATGCATCCTTTATAGAAATCGTCCTCTATAAAAGTTGCGCAGAACGCTCCGGGATGAATGCCTGCACTGATCCCTGTCAGATCGATACAGTTTTTAACAGCCTTACCATCAGCGCCTGTTATAGCAGCCCCGACAAACTGGCCGTTAAGGCGAAATTCCACGGGCTTCCCGCTTAGAGGAACATTATAGGAAGTAAGTGTGGCTTCAAG
>JBLNAZ010000219.1:0-8509 GCA_050259615.1 Syntrophomonadaceae bacterium
CTTAGCAGGATAACCGGAATTGCTTTTCCATTAATAATCAGCATAGATTTTACCAGGCTTCCCCTTCCGAACTATGATGATTACAGCTATGTTGATCTCTTTGGAGACGTCCGCACAAGCGGCCCGGGCTTTGAGCACTTCAACCAGAAGTATTACATAGTCAGCTTTAATATAAATGCGGGCATTTGAAAAATGCCTGCTGCTTCAATGTAGTTTTTCCAGGGGCTATTCGCAGGAATAGCCCATACCCTCAATAACTTACTTATTGAGCTGTTAATCCTCTGTTTCCAGCTCTTTTTTATAAAACGGCAAAATTAAGTAGGTGTAAACCTGACAGCCTATACAAATGTTCAGGGCAGCCTCAAGCAGTGCAAAGACAATTAATACCAGTGAAAGCACTGCGCTGCTTACACTCATCCCTGAATAATGAAGCAGTGCTATTACCAGGGTGAATACAAACCCCAGACGGGCGGCAAATATCTTGGGGGCCTTAGGTATTTTAATTACAGGCAGCCTTAACAGCCTTGTAAGGGAACTGGCAAGGCCGCTTAAGGGACTGTATTTAAGAGGAGTAAAAGTGCGGATAAAGAAATCCAGCATTAAGAAAAGGATTATATAGATATTCTCCGAAAACAGATACAAACTTAAAAAGACAGCCGTTAAAAAGCCGGTAACTCTTACAGCGTTCTCATTTACCCGTTCCGGCGACATAGGGCATATTACAGATCTCATACTCAGCCTTTCTTATAATCATCAGATCAATAAATAGTCATACAACCATTATTTATAATCTAAAAAAATATAAATAAGATGCGAGGTATTTTTATTCCAAATTATATTAGCTTTACCCTACCTAAACAGTCTGCTGAAGGTCCTGCCAGAATTTTATGCTGAGACTGAATCCTGGCAGGCGGTATTTTGTCCTTTATTATATTTTTTTTGTAATTTTCTGCATGTAACTTTTCCTAACCCGAAATTCCAGGTATCCATATGCTCAAGAATATCTTCTGTCCTGCATTTTTATTATTAACCCTTTTTTTCAGCTCAGCCTCCTACTCACAAGAAAATCTTTATCCCGTGGCACTAAACGGGAAGTGGGGATTCATTGACAGAAGCGGCACTATAGTAATAGAGCCTGAATATATGCAGGTACAGCAGTTCTCAGAAGGATTTTCCTTCTGCAAAAAAGGGATTATTTTGCATAAAAACAGATATGAAACTGACTTTGGTTTCATTAATAAAAGAAATTCTTTCCTCAGCCTTACCAGTGTTTTCTCGGGTTATGAAGACGGCAGGATGTTCCATGAGGGACTTGCAGCCGTAAAAAGCAAAAGCGGAGGAATTTTTTGGGGAGGTTACTGGGGCTTTATTAATACAACAGGCCAACTTGTAATTAATGACGAATACGACGAGGCCGGAAACTTTTCTGAAGGGCTGGCAAGTGTAAAAGTCATTAAAAGATTTCTTTTCTTAAAGCTTTTGGAAAAGTGCGGCTATATTAATAAAAATGGAATACTTGCAATTCCACTTAGCTTTGAGAGTGCAGGCAACTTTCAGGAGGGACTTGCTAATGTGAGGCTTGAGAACAAAAGCGGCTTTATTAATAAAGAAGGAAAGTTGGTAATTAACCCCATATATGAAACAGCAGGTCACTTCTCCAATGGGCTTGCATGTGTAAGGCTAAACGGCAAATGGGGCTTTATTGACCGAAATGGCAATACAGTTATTCCGTTTAATTTTGAAGATGCCCGCATGTTTAATGACAGTCTGGCCATTGTAAAACAGGAAGGAAAATGGGGTTTTATTAATAGGTTGGGAAAATTTATATTTGATACAAAATATGAAAAGGTTGGCAATTTTTCAGAAGGACTGGCGCCTGTCTGCATCGGAAGTTTGTGGGGTTATATTGATGGCAAAGGAAGCGTTGTTATTCAGCCGCAATTTGAAGAAGCCTATCCGTTTCATTCAGGCCTGGCAATGGTTGAAATTGGTGAAAGAATAGGTTATATAAATTCAAAAGGGGATTACGTATGGCATCCCTCTAAATAATTAGTTTTTGATCCTGATATGAAGGAAACACATTAATTATATTTGCATGAGATTTCTTATCTTAAGTATATGCGACATGCAAGTAATAATGATTTTGGGTGAAGAAAGATGAATGTGTTTCTTATTGTGGATATACAGAATGATTTTCTGCCGGGCGGCTCTCTTGCCGTTAAAAACGGGGATAAGATAATTCCGCTTATTAACAGACTTCAGGAAAAGTTTGATCTTGTGGTTGCTACACAGGACTGGCATCCTGAGGACCATAAAAGTTTTGCTTCAAATCATCCCGGTAAAATTCCTTTCGACAGGATTATTCTGGGCGGGCTCGATCAGGTACTATGGCCCGACCACTGCGTGCAGGGCACTAAAGGCGCGGCCTTCTCAAATGAGTTCAATAGGAACAGAGTTGAAGCCATCTTCCGCAAGGGAATGGATCCTGATATTGACAGCTACAGCGCATTCTACGACAACGGCCATAAAAAATCCACCGGACTTGCCGACTACCTGAGGGGAAGAAAGACAGACAAAATCTTCATGGCCGGCCTGGCAAAAGACTACTGTGTTTATTATTCAGTTAAGGATGCACTGAAAGAGGGCTTCAGAATTGCAGTTGTTGAAGACGCCGCAATGCCCATCGATATAAAAGAATCGGAAGAAAAGATGAATGAGATAAGACAGCTTGGAGCTGAGATAATTCACAGCAGCAGCCTTTAAAATAGTTCCCTCGCCTTTTGAAACATCTCAAACAAATTCTCCATGGATGAATATTGGCATTTTTAAGTTCCCGGCAATTGAATTTATTGACTGTGCCGTAGTGAGGCAGCTTTTTTAAGACTGCCTCACTTGTGCAATAAATCAACTTTACTTTCACAAACTGGAAGGAGGTAATGATGACTGCTCAGGAGAACAAGGAAATCATCAGCGGTATTTTAGAAATGATCAACCGCGGGGATTTTGAAGGCACAGGGAAGTTTTTCGATAAAGATGCCGAAACAACCATTATCCCGAGAGAAAACATCTTCAAAGGACCTGAAGGATTCAGGCAGTTTTTGCAGTTCCGCATGAACATTTCTTCGGACGTTAAATACGACGTTGCTAAAATTGTCAGCTGCGAAGATACAGTAGCAGTTGAATACGCATTAAAGGGGAAAAACGACGGGAAATATCCTCTCCCCGACTTTGGAGAATTCCCTGCCAGCGGAAAGAATATCAATCTTAAGTGCTGCGATTTGATTACCATTCAGAATGGAAAAATAACAAACTGGAAGTCATATACTGACTTAACCACAATTATGCGCCAGATAGGAATTCTGCACGAACTGATACACCACTAAGAATAAAACCAACCTCATTAGGCTTGAGTCCCAGGTTGTCAGACTGATAATCTGGGACTCAAGAAGCACAGTTCATTTACAGACTGAGCCTGTTTCGAAAAAATAAAAGACTAGTTCCGTATTTCAAAATTTATTGTATTTTTGGGTTAATAATTTTTAAGAGACAGCCATGAAAAAGATTTTTATAATTACAGTTCTTCTTATTTCTTTGTGCCAAGTCGTAATTAAAGCACAAAATCCGGTTAAGCCTATTGAACCTTCTTTCTTTAAGCTTACCACTTCAAACGGATTAACAGTTGCAGTTTATGACACAAAAAAGAATTTAGTGGAGTATGTTTTTCCGCATATTTTTGAAAACTACGATTCCAGCCAGTTTGTCCGTCCTTTTGCAGGGAACATAAAATTAAATATCACAGAACTTCCGACTGAAACAAGCTATCTGAAAAATACACACGTGATTACGTCAAAATATGACGGGTTTACCGTAAATTATTTTTCCTCATTTACACGAAATGATAAAATTTTTTACATCGCCATAAGAGGTGATAAAAAGAAGATAAAGGACTTATCTTTCAGTGCAGAATCCGGAAGCGGGAACATTTTAACCGGAGTCTCTTTACTTACTAACTCACACGAGGACTTATCCATCCGCCTCGGCGGGAACCTCCTTACCGGCAGCATATTAAAAAAGTACAAAAAGAATATTTATGAAAAATACTTCCTTTACTCTTTAACAGATTCCCTGCACACCGATAAGGATATAATAAATAAAGCAATCACCCGATTAAACTATTCGAAAAAGTCCTTTCTGGATAAAGAAGTTATGTATATGCAGAGGCTTTTTTCAAAATGCAAATTACCCAAAAACCTAACTCCAAAAGAAAGGAATGTGGCAGAGCAGTCCATTTCCTTCTTAAAGATGGCACAGGTATCGGATAAGGAAATTTTCCCCGGTTCGCGCGGACAGGTTTTAGCAGCTATCCGCCCCGGCCTCTGGCATGTTGCCTGGGTAAGAGACGGAAGCTTTGCCATCGAAGCAATGACGCACCTTGGAATGTATGACGAGGCAAGAAAAGGCCTGGAATTTATGCTGAAGGCTGAATCGGGCCATTACAAGCATTTTGTTTATAAAGATGGTAAGGATTACGGCATTGGCGCAGATTACCAGATTTCAGTCTGCAGGTACTTTGGCATTGGGAAGGAAGAAAGCACTTATGGCGGCGGACCCAATGTGGAAATTGATAACTTCGGACTCTTCCTTTGCGCCTTTTCAGATTACGTTTCCTTAAGCAATGATGCCTCTTTTTATAATAAGTGGAATGATGTTTTAACAAAAAAAGTTGCTGATGCCACGGTAAGCTGCATCGATACAAACTCACTGATAAAAGAAGACTCAGGTCCCTGGGAACATTACCTCGAAATGCCGAGGCAATATGCCTTTACTTCAGGCGTATGTGCAAAAGGCTTGGAGGAATTTGCAAAGTTGCAGAAAAAATACCACCTGCCATTCTTAAAATATAAGTGGGCAGCCGAAAAAGTTAAACAGGGCATATTGACCAATATGCTTTGTGATGGCAGATATATCAAAGGGAATTCGAATGATAAACTGAAAACAGACCATGAATATTATGACTCAGGCGTTTACGAAATTTTTGCCAATGGCCTTATTACCGATAAGAACTTGTTTTCTTCTCACATGGCTGAATATGATAAAGTCTTAAGACTCAATGGCGACAGGCCTGCCTATATACGTCTTAACAGTAAGGATCCTTATGAAAGCCAGGAATGGGTGTTCATCAATCTGAGAATAGCACTGGCACACTTACTTTTTGGGGAAAAAGAGAAAGCAGCCCCATTACTCAGTTACATTACAGAACAGGCTTCTGCAAATAATAATACAATTCCGGAGATGATAAGCAACAAGGCGCAGCTGGATAAAGTAACAGATAATTTCAAATCCTTTGACGTTTGGTGCAACTGCCTGAGAGATAAAGGTGAACAATTTATAGGAACAATACCAATGATAGGTTATGGCTCAGGAGCCTATATCCTTTCATTACTTGCTTATTATGAAAAATAAAAGAATATGATCACAAAAATATATAAAGACTACAAAGAGCTCTCAGCTGAAACTGCAATGCAGATTGCAGAAGTCATAAAAGAAAAGTCCGATGCCCTGCTCTGCTTTCCAGCCGGAGAGACCTCCGAAGGAACTTTTCAGGAACTGATCAGACTGCAGGAGAATGGGCTTACTGATTTCAGCAGGTGCAAAATTGTGGGGCTTGATGAGTGGGTTCATCTGGGCAAAATGAAAAGTGAAAACTGTTACAATTTCCTTAAGTCTCGTCTTTTCGACCGGCTTCCATTAAACCCGCTAAATATGCATTTTTTTAACGGTGAGGCTGAGGATCTGGAACTTGAATGCAGGCTGACTGATGAGTTTATAAAGACTAATGGCGGAATTGACATGATGCTTTTAGGCGTGGGGATGAACGGGCACCTGGGCCTCAATGAACCCGGAGCCCCTTCAGACAAGTATTCGCACGTTGTTGATCTGGACAATGTGACAAAAGAAGTCGGACAAAAATATTTTTCAGAAAATGTAAAGCTCACACGCGGTATTACTCTCGGCCTAAGGCATATAATGGAAACGGGGACTGTAATTGTGCAGTTAAGCGGAAAGAAGAAATCGCCCGTTGTAAAGCGTCTTCTGGAAACAGAACCAGCGATGGACTTCCCTGTTTCAATAGTAAAAATGCATCCGAATGCTTTTCTTCTTTTAGATTCTGAGGCTTCACAGTACCAGGTACGTGAAGCCTTCAAATAATCATTTATTATCTGAATACAAATCAAGTAATGCAGATGCATAGGCACCTGCACCGAAGCCCACCATTGGAATAGATCCGATATAGCGGGATGTTACGTCGTTATAGATTTCCGGTATCAGGTTAAAATTCAATGATGCCTGTTTTGTAACCCAGTCAATCAGTCTCCTGGCGCCCTTGATGTCCCCGAACCTCTTCATAGCCTCTGCCGCGCGGAGGTCGAGTAATATCCATTCCGATGTTTCGTACCAGTCGCCTTTATTTATTCTTGAAAATCCATTTATCCCACCTTTAACCCTAATGGCTTTTTCATACGCCTCAAGATGGGAGTGGTATAATTTTTACTGAAGAATGCTA
Organism: Syntrophomonadaceae bacterium; assembly: GCA_050259615.1. GTDB lineage: Bacteria > Bacteroidota > Ignavibacteria > Ignavibacteriales > SURF-24 > JAAXKN01. The sequence goes on from JBLNAZ010000219.1 coordinate 6,566, forward strand.
TGTCGCCACTTTTATAAACATAGTTGCAGCATGCAATTAAAGAAAGCCCAAAGTAATCAAATTCAATGTTAGGCCCGGTCTGTCCGGCATAATCCGATTCCTCCTTACCCGTTCCAAAATAGCGGCAGACTGAAAACTTATACGGCATGCCGATGCCGTAATCTTTGCCATCCGAGAAAACATAACGCTCATAGTGGCCCGATTCGGCATTCAGCATAAACTCATCAGCCGTTAAATGCAGCCTCTGCAAAAGCAGGATTATCTTCCGCTTTAAAATACTATTGATCTGGAAATGAAATTGCCTGTGCATTAAGGCATACTGATAAAACAGCCAGAAAGAAAAAACTTATATAATATTTCATGACAGCTTCCATTAATCAACACTTTACGGAGTTTTAGTTACTGTTCAAGAAAATCTGCAATAGACTTGCTTACAAGCTGGGCGTCGCATCCAGGTGCGAGGTGACCGCAGTCGTTATTAAGCTCAATTACTTTCGTATTAAGCATACGTCCGAATTCAATAGCAGGTGCAGGATTTACAATTCGGTCTTTTAATGAAGTAATAATCAGCGTTTTAGCCTTTACTGAACCAGCGGCCTTTTCCATGGATCCGCCGAAATTTTCAGAAATATCAAGTGACATCATTGCCTGAGTCTGGCGTATTTTATCATTTGCATCAAAGCCTTTAGTGCCTTTGGCCTTTTCCAGTTCAGCAATGATATTTTCCCTTTGCATATTTTTATTCACATCCTCAGGTGTTGTAAGTATTAAGGCATAAAATTCCTGTTCCATGACGCGTGCCGGGCTTTCAGTATAGTTGCCGTTATTCCAGACAGGGTCGGTCATAATTGAACGGATAACAAGATCGTGAAGAACAAGGTCATACGGGCTGAGGCGCGGTGAGCCTACAATAGGAATAACCTTATCCATGAAGTCAGGATAAGATATCATCCACTGGAAAGCCTGCATCCCGCCCATTGAGGCACCAACAACCGCCTTTATGTGCTCCAGTTTAAAGACCGTTCTTAAAAGCTCATACTGTGAATTTACCATATCAGATGCTGTTATTTTAGGGAAACTCATTTTTGGCTGAAGCGTGCTGTTTGACGGAGAAGAAGAAACACCATTACAAAGCGCGTCAACTCCAATTACAAAGTATTTCGAGCTGTCGACAAGTCTTCCCGGGCCGACATTTGATTTTAGCTGCTCGCTTATGCCGGAGGCCCACGTCGGCATTAGAACTACGTTCGACTTATCCTTATTAAGAGTTCCAAACGTCCTGTAGCCGATTCTGCAGCTGCGAATATACTCGCCGCTTTTAAGCTTAAAGTCGCCGAGCTCTGCAAATTTCTGTTCCTGCGAAAAGGCGGTATTGAACAGAAGAACCTGAAAAATATAAAGAAAGTAAAAAGATGTGAATATGCGTTTCAAGTTATTACTCCGATGAATTTCTAAATTGTAGTCAATAAAGTAGCACAAAATAACAGATATATTCAATAGAGTGAGTGCTTTTCAGTTACAAGGCCAGTGGTGTTGCGCCTGATTCCGGGAGCATTGATATTTTAAAAATAAAAAAGCCGCTTCAAGCGGCTTTTTAATGAATTGGCAAATCCTTTTTTACCAGACGAAAGTGCCTGCTGAGCCTGAAGCCAGCGAGGCAGTAATTGTCTTATCGCCTGATTTCAAATTAAATGCCTTGGCTGAAGATCCATTGTTCAGAACTATTATCACCACCTTGCCCTCCGGGGTCATAAAAGCCACGTTCGGCAGGTCTGTTGGAATATTCGATTCAATTCTTTTTGAACCGGGTCTTACAAATTTTGATGCATGTGCCATAATATAATATCCGACGTTGCGTGTTACCTGGCTTCCCTCTACGGTAATAGAGCCGAGGCACTGGTCGCATCCGCCATCTGTATGAGGCGTCAGGCTCTCATTGGAGGC
>JBLNAZ010000220.1:0-4824 GCA_050259615.1 Syntrophomonadaceae bacterium
GCCATAGGAATAAGATAATTGTTATAATTCTGCAGTTCGCCGTAGTCATAGGCATTATCTCCAACCGGCACATCCTGCGTCACAATATAATTTTTCTTACTTAGCCTCTCATAAAGTTCCTTCTGGAATTCCAGCATATTCGCCTTATCCTTCAGGTACAGGCTTTCAAAGTCTATATTTACCCCCGCAAATTTATATCTGTCGAGCATTCTTACAAGGCTTTCTATAAATTTCGTGCGGCGTTCACGGGTGGAGATTATGCGTTCAACGTTGCCCGGGCTCCACTTCTCATTAAAGTAGTTGGAAACCATAGGAAGGATTTTAACTTTATGGTTTTCCATAAGCGCAAGTGCACGGAAGTCAATGTCTGCCGCAATCGTATCTGTATAATCCGAAACGAAGAGCCATTCTGGCATAACCATGTTCATTTTGTCAATATTGTCCCTGAGCGAGTAGAATGACTGTGCATCCCAGTTGACATAGAACCCGGCGCGGATCTGGTCTGTTTTCATCTGGCTCGGCTTATGGTTCTGCCTGTGGTTCTGAGAAACAAGCTTCATCAGTTCTTTGCGGCTCTTATGGTAGAGCTTATTTTCCTTTGTGGAGATAGTGGTAATATGCTCCGGATTAAGGACTTTCCTGTAGAGCTCATTCTGCTCGCGCAGCCTTGGAAGCGAGGTGCCGCTTTCGCTGATTACGTCCACTGCAAGTGCAAATCCTGCAAGAAGAACTAATACGAGAACAAAACGTATGGTTCCCTTAAAAGCTCTCCATCTTTTATCGGATTCGCTTGAAAAAACGGGTTTATTCTGGTTGGTCATATCTTAAATTAAAAAATTGAAAGACAATTTCCTATGAATTTGAACAATTCCACAAAGAAAAAGTTCAGCTTAGGAAGTGCAAAAAAACGGAAAAAAGGGCTGGTAATCTATGGCAAAATATGGGACTGATTATTTGGGAAGTTTATAGAATTGCTATGGAACCCCGAGCTAAAAGCTCGGGGCTAGTCATAGGAAAATTAATATCTTCGTGGCTGAAGATCCGGACTATTTAACTTCAAATATATCCCCTGTGAGGGCATCCAGTTCAAGTTTAAGATCGGGTGTGTATTTTATCTCTTTTCCTGTTAAAAGGCTCTTCAAGACTTTGGCATCCTTAAAATGATCCCCCAGAGAAGAAATATTAAGCTTCTGTGCCTCCTTGTTCCCGTTCAGCACAACCAGCACCGTCTGGTTATCCGAAATCCGGAGGTAAGGATATACCTCATCAAACGGGGGAAAATGAATGAGCTTACCGCTTTGAAGGGCTTCACTGCTTTTTCTTATTTCAAGCAGCTTGTGAATAAAGTCATAAATCTCATTTTCCTTCTCCGTGCGTCCTTCCTTTGTAAAAGCGTTATGGCTACTGTTTGGAAAGCCGCCCGGGAAATCGGCACGCTTGCGCCCGTCATCAGGACCCCCTACAATGCCGATCTCTGTACCGTAATAAAGCTGCGGAATGCCGCGCGTTGTAAGCAGCAGCTCCAAAGCCAGCCTGAACTGGTTCATGTCGCTGTGCACGAGATACATAATTCTTTCAACGTCGTGGTTGTCCAGGAAAGTAACAAGGTTTGAAGGATTCGGGAAAAGGTAATCCTTTGCAATGTCGTCATACATCCTTCTCATCCCGCGTCCGTTGGCAAATACGTCGGCTGCGGCATCACGGAAGGCAAAGTCCGTCACTGAAGGCAGATTGGTGTCAAACTTTTTCGGGAAAAAGCTCCCAGCCTGAAAAGGAGCCAGAAATGCAGCCTCCCCCATCCAGACCTCGCCAACGATATTAAATTTCGGGTACTCGGCAAGTATGGTCTTATTCCATTCCGACAGGAATTTCTGGTCAGGGTACGGGTATGTATCTTCCCTGATGCCGTCAAGTCCTGAATATTCAATCCACCAGATCGTATTTTGAGTCAGGTACTTTGCCAGGTAGGGATTCCTCTGGTTCAAGTCGGGCATTTCATGAACGAACCAGCCGTGATTGTTGAAATCTCTTACTGCAGGATCGCTGTGAATATCGTAGACCGAAGAATTTATGTGTCGCGTAATATTGTGCTGTTCTTTAGAGCCGTTAAGCCAGTCGCCTGCAGGCAGGTTCTTAAGCCAAGGGTGAAAGCTTGAGATATGGTTATTCACGTGGTCTAAAATAACCTTAAGTCCCCTTTTGTGGGCTTCTTCAACAAACTTTTTATATAATTCATTTGTTCCGAAGCGGGCGTCGATTTTATAATGGTCTGTTACGGCATAGCCATGATAGCTGAGTCGTGTATTGTTTTCAACCAGGGGATTAACCCAAACAGCTGTAACGCCCAGATCCTTTATATAATCCAGATGATCGATTATGCCCTGAATATCGCCGCCATGGCGCCCGTAGGCCGAATCAGGCAGGTAATGGTCATTCATACCGGCAACCTCATCGTTATTTCTGTCGCCGTTGGCAAAGCGGTCAGGCGTGATCATATAGATTACGTCTTTAGGGCTGAAACCCTGATAGCGCCCCGAAGGGTTTTCCCTTTTAAGAACGGGGAAATCTATTGCTGCTTTATCACTTCCTTTTGTAAGGGTAAGAGTGTATGTTCCGGGAGCTGCGTTATCGGGAATATCAATATCTATAAATGCATATGAAGGGTTATCGGTATTATTAACTTTTACTACTTTCAGTTTGGGCGAATTAAAACCGGCTTTAACGCCCTGAAGCCCTTCGCCATAAACCATAAGCTGCACATGGTTATACTTCATGCCGCTCCACCAGTTCGGGGGCTCTACTTTGGAAATCTTAACCTGCTGGGCAAAAGCAGCCTGAAAAGTAAAGACAATCAGAAATATTACACTTTTTAGTTTAATAGACATTTTCAGCGTTCCTCCGCAATGGATAATTGTAAGTTTCAGTTTTCAAATATATGATTAATTCCGGTAATTATGCGACATGCATTTTTAGTTGGGAATAAATAAAAGGCCTTCAGAGCTCACTGCTGAAGGCCCTCCAGGGTAAAATCAGGATGCGCTTTTCTGATTAAACAACTGATAGAGTCTCTGAACGGCAGGCGACTTATCCTTTGAACTGTTAAGCACTACCCTAACAGTCTCATAAATCAGCACAAAAGCCAGTCCCATGAGCATAATAGAAAGAATTCCTATTGCGCTGAAGCCGTAGTCATTAATCAGAAGAATGAGAGCCCAGATTGTCATTACAACCATAAAAACCATTGGCAGAACAATAAAGCCCGCTTTCTTCTCCTCTTTTTTAAGCCATACAAATATTACAAGGAACGTAAGTCCTGCAAGGAGCTGGTTTGTAACGCCGAAAACCGGCCATATGGCTTTCCATGCCGCAACGGGGTTTCCCTGCTGATCGTGGAAAGTTACAAACAGAAACACAAGCGGAAGCGCAATTGTTGCCAGGGTTGAAAAGTATCTGTATTTAGGATTTTTAATTGAGAAAATTTCCTCAAAGATGTAACGCCCGAGTCTTGTTGCAGTATCCAGCGTAGTTAAAATAAATGTTGAAAGGGCAAGGAGTCCGAATGAGTATCCAAGATGCATCGGAACGCCGAAGATGCCGAGGAATTTTCCTATTCCCGTTCCGTAAATTACCAGAGGCGGCTTTGAAGAAAGCCCGCCGTCATTGGCTATCATGGCAACGGTAATAACAGCAATTACAGCAACAAGCCCTTCAATCAGCATGGCCCCGTAGCCGATTGTTCTAACGTCCGATTCCTTATTGATCTGCTTGGAAGAAGTGCCGCTTGCCACAATGGCATGGAAACCCGAGCATGCGCCGCAGGCAACTGTAATAAATAGTATCGGAAAGAGCGAGCCCACCTGGGATGCCTCCCAGCCAATAAACGAAGGATACTGCATTGCAAAGCCGCCGAAGAGGATTCCAAGAAGTCCGCTTAAGACCGAAGCATAAAGCAGGTAGCTTGAAAGATAATCCCTCGGCTGAAGCAGTATCCACACCGGAGTAGTTGAAGCAATAAAACAGTATATGATAAGTATTACGCCCCATGTTTTTGCGGCATCTACATTCTGAAGGAAAGGTATCGCATTTACGTCAATCGGAATCCATCCGCCCATGAATGCGGCAACAAAAACAAGAGGGACGAATATTAAAGAAGCCTTAAGCACAGAAACATTCATCCTGTAAACAAAAATGCCAAATCCAACGGCAAGCGCCATAAAAAGAATGGATGAGGTGGCTACACCCTTATCCTGAACGAAAGTTGTTGCGGTGAGGTCTGTAAAGACGACCAGAATATAAATTATCAAGAGCCACACAAAAAGCAGAAAGAGCCTGAATGAGAGGGGCGACATGTGTTCCCTTGCAATTTCGGCAATGGAGCGTGCCTTATGGCGTATAGAAGCCGCCAGGGCTGAAAAGTCGTGCACACCGCCAATAAAAATGGAACCCAGTATGATCCACAGAAGAGCCGGGAGCCAGCCGAAGGCAACAGCTGCAATTATGGGTCCCACAATTGGTCCAGCACCTGCAATTGACGAAAAATGGTGGCCTAAAAGAACGGGCTTTTTTGCCGGCACGCGGTCTATGCCGTCATAATCGGTATGGCTTGGAGTCGGGTTCTGGTCAGAGATATTAAAACGCCTGTCCAGGAATCTTCCATAGAAGAAGTATGCAAGGACAAATAGAAATACTGCGAGGACGAAGATAAAGGTAAGCATTGTAAATTCCTCAATTTATTCAACAAATACGTCGCAATCCCTCTGAAGTACTTGCAAAACGAAGAATCAAAATTAAGCCTTACACAAAATAAAAAAATTGCCGAATCTT
>JBLNAZ010000221.1:0-7924 GCA_050259615.1 Syntrophomonadaceae bacterium
TAGTGAACCGATCCATATCAACCGGTTATTCTTTGCTAAAACACGTCCGATATGCTGTATTGTAGAGGGATAGCGTCCCCAGTCATCTCCGAAAATTATGATGTCTCTGTTTTTAAGCATCGCACCCTGAACTTTAATAAATGCAAAATTACAAAATTTTTCCGAATTACTCCTAAAGTCTTTAAAGTATTAATATGCAGTTCCGGCAAAATAATGGCCTATCCTCAAACAAAAAGGGTACCGGAGTTGTACCCTTTTAATTAGAAATGCATTTTTTGAGTCTGCAAAATTTCCTGTTACTTCTTTGAGCCTATAAAATTCAGGCCCCAATAAAAACCTTCCTTTAACAGCCCGGATTTTCTCCAGATCTTCTGTTCAATGGAAATGGCCTTATGATAATTGGATTCGCTAATAAATAGCGGAGGTAAAAACCTAATGTACTCTTCATTTGAAATATTGAAACCATTCCTTTCAAAAATTTCTTTCCACTGCTTAAATGATCTGACATTTTCGTTCCCAAAAGGGATCTTTCTCTTCAGGTTTTCATCATAATAGTCTATTATCCTCTTATTACCCCTCATCATATATAACTTTGCCCGCTGCATAATGTTATTTCCATTATCATCGACTATTATGATTTGTCCATTGTCTTTTAATGATTTACTGAATATCTGCATTGCCTGATCGATAGGCTCCAGGTGATGAAGAGTGTCCTGGACAAGAATAAAATCGAAGTGATTTTTCTCCTGGTTAACTTCATACAGATTCTCAACCATTACCTCAAAGAGGTCTGTGTTGCCATATTCTTTCCAAAAATTCTTTCGAAGAGGGATTAAGTTATGATAATACTCCAGTGTCAGTCCGACCGACCTGATTCCATTCATGGCCAGAAAAAGACTTGAAGTACCGTAGCCGCATCCGACATCCCAGACCCGGATAGACTTATCACTGCCCTTTACAATATTAGAATAAATATATTCTAAACGCTGAAGCAGGTATGCTTTCCTCCAGAAATAAAAGGCCCCTCTTCTTGAAAACTTGTAATAATTTTTTATACCAAAAGAATTTTCACTGTCATATGAGGTTACTTCTTTTTCAAATATTTCAAAATACTGTTTAGGATCCATATTCCCTCGTAAAGATTGTTAGCCATTATAAATGAAAGCGCAAGTTTTTCCAAGATCAAAAAGGAACTATTTTTTTTCATTTTTAGAAGCAGTTATTCTTTCAGCAAACATCCCTGAAATTTCTAAAAGTTTATTCTTTATACATATTTTGTCGGCAATCCGGTCATCATAAATTCTACCCCGATAGGACTAATTCCTTTCAACAAGCACAAACTGTCTCATTGCATAGGAAAGGTTTCGAATTGTTTGTTAGTGATTATAGACATTTTTAGGATAAACAAATAATTGCCTGATATAAACAAAACTTTTTTTAAGTAATTGCCTCTTCATTAGCAGAATTCCCAATATCATGGTTATTGGGATTCTTATTATGAGTCCAATATAATGAAGTAAAATCACAAAAGCATACTTTAAGCCATGAAAATGCTTTTGGTAAAACTTAATATCCGAAATTGCCCTGTTTTTATACTGGAACCAGGGCATTTGATCGGCCGAAGCTCCGCCTAAATGTATAATATTTGTCAAGGGATAATAATAAATTTTTCCACCATTCTTCTTCAGCCTGTAACACAGGTCAATTTCCTCTGAATAGAAAAAAAATCTTTCATCAAAGCCATTTAACTTTTTGATTGTTCTGGCCGGGCATAAAATAAATGCCCCAAGTATAACATCAACTTCTACGGGCTGAATTATCTGTTTTCTTGAAAGATGGTACTTGTTAAAAACCGGAGAATCGGGGAAAATTTTATAGATGAAAAAATTGGTGGAAAATACATTTGCAACAGATGGGAAATTGAAAAACGAAACCTGATGGCTTCTGTCTTTATTTAAAAGTTTACAGCCGACAAAAAAATCTTCATCTTTTGATTTGACAAAGCTCAATACATTGCCGATGGAATTTTCAAGAAAAATGGTATCGTTATTCAGAAATAGGATATATTCCCCTCTTGCTGCTTCCACCCCCTGGTTGTTCGCAGCAGAAAACCCGCGGTTTTCCTTATTTACAATTAATCTTGTGCATGGGTATTTATTTACAACTTCTTCAATATTCCCACATGTGGAATTATTATCCACAACTATTATTTCATAATTAATATTTTGGGTAAACCTGATTATCGAACTGATGCAGTCATCTAAGAGGTTAAAATTATTATAATTTACAATTATTATTGAACATTCTATCATATTTAACTTCTCTTCTGAGCTACTACTGCATACTGCAGGAATGCATTGTCATTTAACTTATCAAAAGCAATAAAATTAATTAGTCTAAAGACCGGATGTAAAGACGGATTGATGCCCCTTAAGGAAACTATATTGTAATTAGTTTCCTCGAACAGCCTGATGACGCTTTTTTTGGTAAAGAATCTCAAATGGGTCTTATCAAGAATACCCTCTGAAGTATAATGAAAATCTCTGCTTACGAACAGATTGAAAACATTGCGAATATATAAAAAATTGGGGATGGAAGTAACTACAAAAGAAGGGACATCAGAGGATAAAAACCGCTTGGACATTTCCAGGGCCTTCCATGGATCGGCCATGTGTTCCAATACATCATTAAAGATAATGCAATCGAAATAGTTTTCCGGCAGATCAATGCCTGCCTCATAATATGCATTGATCACTTTTGTAAGTGACTTTCTTGCTTCATTGGCGGCCTCTGCAACAGGTTCAACACCCCAGACCTCAACATTTTGCCTTTCGATTAACTGCCTGCTAAAAGTTCCGGCTCCGCAGCCCACATCAAGAATCCTTTTACATGTTGCGGGAACAAATTCCAGCATCTCCTGCCTTGAATACTGATAGTATTTATTTAACATACTCTGTAACTCCACCGATTAATTTAATAACATCACCTTTTAAGTTCTTTCTTAACAATAGCCATATGAAAGCTACAGATGCTACAAATGCAAAGCTCCTTACCATTATATTATACTCGACCAGAATGAACGACAGAACACTCAACAGCACAAAACAGGCGAATAAAACATTATTCAGATACAATCCCAACTTAATACCGACTGATTTTGATAAGAAGTACCAATGAAAACTAAAACCAATTAAAAGTCCAATCCAGGAACTTACAGAAAGGCCGATAGCTCCATAATAAGCCCCGAAATAACAGAAAGCTCCAATTACAATAGAATTAAAAATTGAAAGTTTTACCATTAAGTTTTCTTTATCCGTAGAAAGAAATATTGTGGCAATGAATGAATGCAGAATCAGATTCAAGGCAACCCATACTTGGATGGTAAAAGTCTCAATGGCCGGTTCATAAGAAACGCCGAGAATAATTGAGACCAGCTCCCGAGAGAAAAAGCCCAGAACTCCAGTAAAAACCAGGCCGCTGATTGCCAGAAACAGAAATACCTTCCTTGTCCTTTGAATAAACAGATCCTTGTTTTCTACATAGTACTTTGCCAGAATTGGATAAAGCGCAGTCAGCAGATTAGTTGCAATAAGTGTAAGGGGCATCGACAGCTTATTGCTAATTCCATAGTATCCGACCTCTTTTTCACCAGAAAATTGTCCTAATAACAAAACGGGCAACTGTACAGTTGGAAGCGCAAGTAAATTAGTACCATAATATGCCATACTCCTTTTAAGCAGATAACCAGTTGAGATGTCAGGATCATTCTTCTGATCAGCGCCCGAGAAATAATTATTTTTCCATTCCCACAGAAGATAAACGACAGCTCTTAAGAAAAAGACGCCAGCATAAAGAACAAGAATTGCCGGCAGGGAATATCTCTCAGAAGGCAATAAAAATATTGATGCCGTAAAGACTATGGAGCTCAGTGCATTAAGATATGCAGAGATCTCCATCTGCTGCTTTCCAAATGCAATAGGTTCAGCATAATTCCAAACTGTAAGAGCTACAAACAGAATGGCTGCCAGTAAAAGCAGAGAAAAGTCGCTGAATGATTCAATCTTAACAAGATAAAACACCAGAAAAAGTCCGCTAAGCAGTGTTGCCAGTGCAATCGGAACAATAGATAATTTTGCAACTTTTAACGATTTTGAATGGTCCCTGGCAATTTCTCTGATAACGATCTTCTGAAGACCTAGGGAGGAAAAAACCTGTGCAATAGAGGTGGCAGTCAAAATTATAGTAAACTGGCCATAAAGTTCAGGCTTTAGAAGTCTGGCAATCCTGACAAAACTTAAGAACAAAAGTCCCTGATATACGAAATTCGATACAGTCAGAAGCGACCAGTTTTGAAGAAATTTTTTCACTTAAAGGTACTTTTAAATAATTAGTCAAATATTAATTTACTAATGGAAGTCCTGCTCTCTTCTTTTCAATAGTTTTCTCCATAAAAGGAATAACTATTATTAGAATTGCAAGACTTATAAACCAGGAAGCAAGCCTGGTTACAATTGTAATGGAAGAAAACATTATAACGACGTACAGAAATGAAAGCAATACAAGATCCAGAGTTTTCTTCTTCTCAAGCAGACGGTACCAGTAGAAAGAGGCTAGTAATCCTACTAAGTATGGCACCACATAAATTCCGCTGATTCCGAAGTCGCTATGCAGAAGGCGCAAATAAGTTGCCGTATTGGTCCACATCGGAATAAAATAGCCCTTCTCATAGAATTTCGGGTGCTCCACCATTCCAAACTTAGAAAGAAAGTTATAAACAGGCTGAAAAGTTGTTTCTCCAAACAACTTTGCCCTATAGTCGAAATCTTTTTCTAAATATTCGCTCAAAACTCCGACGTGACTGCTTAAATAAAGGTACAGAGAAGGCGTAATAAAAAAGCCCGACTTGAACTGATTGAGTTCCTTTGAGTTTGCGGAATATGACTCTGTTGATCCTCTCAGTGTCCTGACCATTCCCGCGCTGAGAATAATTAGTCCTATCAAAACTGCAGAGGCCAGTAAAAGCTTTGCTCTTCTACTGAAAGAAATCTTGTTCGGGGCAATATGCCTGTATAAGAAGAATGCCGAAATGAACATAAAAAACGCGACAAGCATTCCGGCACGGCTTGCATTGGAAATTTCCTTAAGGATTACAGCAATAAAGGGAAGAAAGGCAACAAAAGTCATTTTATTCTTAAAAGCCGTATATATTCCGCTAAAAAACACTCCTACATACGCAACCACCCAGACATAAGGAATCACCCCTTCAAGCTCTCCATCCACCCTCATCCTGTAGACAAGATTTGTCTTTACCAAAACTGCGCCGATGCTTCCAAACATTTTAATGAGAACCATCCAATGCTGAATAGCCGCAAAAAGCCCAATAACAAAGCATACAATGATTACATTGCGGACAAACTTTCCTCCATCGGAAAATAACTTCAGGTGTCTGTTACTGTCAGGGACTGTACCGGAAGCCGGTCTTAAAGAATTTCTTGCAAAATATACTGTTACAGACCCAAGGAAAAATGAAACAAAAGATCCTGCAATTACCAGCCAGGCAGTACTTTTAATTTCGACATAATTCATCAATCTTACTTCATAAAGGGTAATTACAAAGTACCAGACAGCCGTGTAAAGAGCCAAATGGTTGAACCACTTCCCGAATAAATACTTACTCAGTATAATAAACAAGAGCGCAAAAGATGTCAGAAATAAAATCGTCATTAATTTTTAATTTTGAATATTTTGGAAATTTTTCTAAAAAACTTAGTTTCACTTTCCTCCAGAGGGTTTCTGTATTCATACCTCTTCAAGGCTCCCTCGCCTTTGTAGGCGATTGCAATGAAGAAGAAGGCAGCAATAAAAGTAATGGTAAGAATTATCAAAGCCTTCTTGGGAGCGTATTTCAGCTGAGGAGGATAGGCCTTATCGACCACCTGCACAGCAGGCAGACTTTTCTGTTCTTCGAACTTTGTCTGCTCATACATCGGCAGGATAACTTCCATAATTTTCTGCTGGATTTCTACTTCCCTGTAGCTTCTCAAATAATTAATGCTGATGTCCGGAGCTTGCTTAAACGGAAAGAGCACATTGGATTCCGAGGAAAGTCTATTCGCGTTTTTCAATTCGCTTACTTTTGCCCTGAGCATCTTAACCTGTGCCTCAACGCCCTGGTACTGCGGAGAATTTTCCCCGTACTGCTGTTTGGTAAAAAATGCAGCCATTTCCTTTTCTGCCAGCTGTGCTTCAATTTCTCCGGCGGCCTTTACGGCTACTTCCATCTGCTCAGGAACAGCAAAGATTCCATACTTTTTCTGAAACCTGTATAATGAATCCTCCGCCATTCTTAAATCTTCAACATTCTTAAGATATCTTTTTTCAATGAACTTCCTGTTGTTGCGGGCCTGTTCCACGCTGAATTTTATATTCAGGCTGTCTAAGAGCTGCACAAAGTAGTTTGCAATTTCAGCACTCTTCTCGGGACTCTTATTAATTACGGAAATCTCTATCATCCCGTTATCATTCGGTCCAAATGAAACGTCTTCCGATAAAGCTTTCAGAGTCTTATCCATATTTTCAGTTTCGTAATACTTCTGCATCTGGAACTTATTAATTACATCCATTAATGCAGTCCTGCTGTTCAGGAGCCCTATTAACATGTCCTCAGATGTATTTGTAATTCCGAATATTTTAGCTCCGATGGATGCAGATCCCCCTTTTCCAGAAAGTAAACTCGTAAGTCCGCTTAATCCCATTGAATTATCTGGAGGGACCATAACTACGGTTGTAGCCTTGTAACTTTTAGGAAGCAAAAACGCATATACGGTAGCGCCAATTGTGACAATCAGCAGGCTGACAAATAAAAACCTGCGCCATTTATACAGTACGTATAAATAATCCGAAAATTTTGCGCCCTTTTTCTGATCTTGGTCTATTTCAAGTTCCATGTTGTTCTTCGTTATTAAATTTATAGTTGTTTTTGTACTTATTTAGACGGTCTGCTCAGCAAGATTATTGTAACTACTGTACTAACTATGCTGGCAACCGCGGCTACACGCGTCATATAACGGTCAAAATACCAGGTAAAAGTTCTTGGTACTTTCTTTGGAACCCAGATATAGTCTCCTGGTTCAATTTTCAAGCTTTCATCAGTTACAGGCACCCACTTCCTGGTTTTTGCTTTAATAACGCTTATTTCATCAAAACCTCTTGCAAGTTCTCCCATGCCGCCGGCCTGGTTGACATAATAGCTGACATCTTTTCCCGGCTCAAATGTCAAATAGCCTGGAGAGGATATCTGCCCATAGATATAAACCAGGTTTTTCTGCTCGGGAATAAGAATGACATCGCCATCTTTAACTACAAAATTGGCCTGCGTGGTATCAGTATCCAGCCTTGAAAAATCAACAAGACCGTTACCTCTTAAAAGCCTTAACTGGTTGTCTATCTTAAAGGAACCCGTATCCTCTTCTGTCAGATAGGACATTCTTCCCATCATGAGCTTTTCCATTTCAATGTTGTCCTGAAGAGCTGTTTCAATTCCTTCATTAGAAAACTTGTTCTGCTCAAAGCTCTTTGAAAGCATGTCTTTCTTGAACAACGTGTAGTTGTCGGTCCCTCTTACCAGCTCTGCATTGAACAATGAGGCTGTCGGTTTAAAGCCCCCGGCTTTCATTATTGCATTTTTTACCGTGGTATTATCTTTTGTAATCGCTATATAGCCGGGCCGGTTCACTTCACCCAGTACCAGAACCCTGTAGTCCTTCCTGTTTGTCTCATTTGCCAGAATTCTGATCCTGTCGGCCCTTTTTAACGGAACATCACTCATAACGTCCACAATAATGGTTTCGTCTTTTGTCCCGTTATAATTTGAGCGCATAATTTCGGCTTTTGCAACATTTTCATAAGCCTTATTTATACCCTG
>JBLNAZ010000222.1:0-13494 GCA_050259615.1 Syntrophomonadaceae bacterium
AGAATTAAAATAAATAACTTTTTCATAATTCCACCTTTAAGGAAACTGAGGGGAGGAAGGGCAGCATATTGACCTGCTTTCCGGTATTTCTGTCAAAATAAAATATGTTCTTTCTGTTATAGACGTTCATTATGCTTGCATCCAGTGCGAATTTTGCAAAGCCGAATTCGAATTTCTTCGACATCCCTACGTCCAGCCTATGATAGACCGTCAGGCGCTCAAGGTTCCTCCTGTCCCAGATTGTCGAACCCTTGAAGCTGTTGAGGTCCTGGAAATTCCACACGTCATCAATTTCAAGCCTGTCGTAAAAGCCAGTTACTGGTGAAAACGGAAGACCTGAATTTAAGAACCATGTTGCATTTACTTCAAAGCCCCTTCCCAGGTCGTATCCTGCAAGTATATTTAGTGAATGCCTGAGATCATATTTCGGAACGTAGCGAGAACCTTTATTGTCAATCTTAAATGACCAGCTTAAAGAGTACCCGGCTTTAATATACATCCCTGAAGTCTGTACTTTTACAAGGCTTTCAATTCCGTATGCCTCTCCCTGTACGTTGATGTAGTCGGGATCGGTTACAAAATACTTATTATAGTTGGCCTCTGAAAGGTTGGTGAGGTATTTATAGTATCCTTCCAGATCCACCGAAAAATTTTCAGTTAAGAAGTAGCTTAGTCCTAAAGTAAACTGCGTGGCCTCGCTGGCAGCGATGTTCGGCTGAATAATCGTCCAGGGCTCAAAGATCGATATCAGGTCATTCTCATTTGAAACGGTTACAAGCTCCTGAGAGTATCTGCCGAGGCCGGCCTTTAAGGACAGTGTGGGCAGAGGCTTGTAGGTAACATTTATGCGGGGTTCCAGAAGAAAGGGCCTGAGCTCTGAAAGCGACGCAAAGTTGATCCTCATTCCGAGGTTAAAGCCCACGTTTTCGTACCTGTAGAACTTGTAGTTGGCAAAGCCTGCCAGGCCGTAGCCCGACTGGTCGAACGAAATTTTTCTTCCGTACAGGTTCTGCATTTTCAGTCCTGTTGAAATAAACTTATTCTCAATGCCGAAATTCAGCTCGTCGCGGCTGTCGTAAATGTATGTGAAGTTCCACTGGCTAGTAATGTCATGGACGAAATTGCTCCTGGGCTTGGACTGGCTGAAGTTGGGAAGTACTTCAGCCTCAAAATTGCTGGATGAGAGCGTGATTTCAGAAAACAGGGGGCTTGCCCATATCTGATACCAGTTAAGGCCGAAAAGTCCGTTCTTGATGCTGTAATCTTCCTTGAAAGGGTCGTCATTCTGAACTCTGTCCTGCGAGAAGAATCCGTGAGCCGTGAACTTCCCGTTATAGAGGAGCTCAGGATTTGCATAGTTTACCTTGAACGACATATCATAAAAATCAAAAGGCGCTTCCTGGTCGTTCAGAAATCTCTTAAGGGCTTTTGCGTAATAACTTTTCCTTCCCGTTACGAGGAATGAGCCGCCCGGAATGGGGCCTTCCAAAGAAGCCTTGCCCGAAAGGAGGCCTGCCGTACCTGCGCCGTGGAAGCTGTTTTTATTGCCGTCTCTTGTAAGCACATTCAGCACAGAAGAAAGCCTCCCGCCGAACTCAGGCCCGAAGCCACCTTTATAGAATTCCATGCCTGAGATCATTTCAGGATCAATGGTACTGTAGATTCCAAGGGCGTGAAAAGGGTAGTATACCGTCACGCCGTTTAATAGCACCAGGTTCTGATTGCTGTTTCCGCCGCGCACGAAGTACCTTGATGTAACGTCGCCGGTTGAGCTTACACCGGGAGATGACTGCAGCACCTTGAATATATCGGCCTCAACGCCCGTGGGCATCATTTCTATTTCCCTAATGCTGATCTTCTGCAGTCCTGCGTCTATCTCATTTTCGCGGGCAGATTTATTGCCAATAACAGAAATTTCTTCGAGCCTAATGCTTCCCGGGGAGAGCTGAATGTTGAGCTGAGTGATTTGCCCTTCACTGATCTCAGTCAGGAGCTCTTTTGTTTTGTAGCCTATGCATGAAACAACTACAATGTGCCTTCCGGATGGGATGGAGGGAATAAAATAGTAACCTTTATTGTCTGTGGGAGAGCCCAGATGGAGGTCTTTAATTTGAATATTTGCGTACGCTATTGCCTCGCCGCTTGTGGAATCTGTAACAATTCCGCGGAGTTTGCCGCCAGCAAGCGTACCTGCTGAAACATTGACCTTTGGCGGGATGAGGAAAAACAGACCTGAAAGCAGAACAACCGAAAGTAGAGAGAGTTTTTGCATTGAATGCCCGGCTATATATACCCGTAATAACTATTTAATTAAAATTGCGCCCTAAAAATATGCTTTTTATTTGAAATTACATAATCACTTCCAGGTAATGTCCAGCAGGCAAGGCCTGCCGGAAAGGTTTTATTCTTATGACAAACCAAAGTCCTTGGCGGGCGGCCACTCTGTTTATCCCCACATTCCTCCATTTTTACTCCATTGTAACAGAAAAAGAAAATAATATATTAAATACATAGGTCGAAAATCCTAAAAATGAACGGGAGATTTCCTGAAGTAATGTGCAGGAAATCAATTTTATAATTAAGGAGGGAGTAATGGCAGACATAAAAATCCAACCCAGGAGGCCTTCACCATTATCTTATGTTCTGTACGCAGTTGCAATTGTGGCAATTGTTTACCTGGTTATCAGGAGCCTGAGCGCTCCCAAAAACCCGGTACAAACCGCTACAGTTACGGTCGATACAAATAAAGTTGCTGGAAGTGTGAAGGAGTATGTTGCTTTCCTGCAGGATACTTCAAATACCAGGGAAGATACCGAAAAATCACCGCAGTATACCAGCTATGGACTTCATCTGCTCTCGGCCGCACTTGGAGCTACAGCCACCAGGGATGCCGCTAACGACAATAACATAATCCAGCAGAGCAGAAGTCTCCAGCAGCTTTCTGACAGCATACAGAATAACTGGACTCCTGTGGAAAAGTCAGGAAGGGTAAAAAATGCTTTTATGAAGGCTTCAGATCTTATGAGCTCAATCCAGTTGAAAAAGTATCCTAACCTGAAAGACCAGGTTGCAATTGTTCAAAAAAGCGCCGGAGCAATCGACCCTAATCAGGAGATAAGAAACCAGAAGCCTAAAGTAAACCAGTTCTTCCAGCAGTCGGCTGCTGTTCTTCAGGGAATGACGAATATAGCTAAGAAAGAATAGAACGGTAAATAAATATTGAGCTAAAATAAAGGAGGCGAAGATATGGATATAAATCCCAGAGAAGGCAGGGAAGAAAAAAGGCTCTTATACAAGCTGAGCGAACTGGACTTCTTTGAAGTGGCAAAGGGTGATCCGGATGTCAGGGGCTGGGATGTATATGGTGGCGACGGTGTGAAGATAGGCGAGGTGGACGACCTAATTGTAGACCCTGCAGCTCTGAAAGTCAGATACCTGGACATAATTCTCAGTCTTGAAAATAAAGATGATGAACTTAACGACAGGCATTTCCTGATTCCCATTGGCCTGGCAGTTGTGGATAAAAAAGACGACAGGGTCTCAGTCCCCAAAATCCGCATGAGCAATATCAGGCAGTACCCCGTTTATGATGGTGGCCTGGTAACAAGAATTTTCGAGAACTCCATTCGCAAGATTATGGATCCCGATATTATATACCAGTCGGACGATTCGGGCGACTTTTACAGCCATCGGCACTTTGATGAAGATATGTTTTACGGCGACCGCCGCCGCAGGGCAGGGCTTTAATTCATTTCTAAACCACGGTCCTCTTCGGAGGATCGTGGCAATTCATAGAATGATTTTCATTAGCCGTAGGCAAAAAACGTTGAACCTCGAACATTGAACTCCGGCGAAGTCGGAACATGTCAAAAGATTTACCCCCGTTGAAACTCTAATAAAGATTCCATTTCTTGAAAGCTGTATCGTTTGATAAGGCGGTACGGCACGGTCAATTGAGAGGATAAATTGAAGGAGGAAATATATGTTTCATCATGTGAAGGAATTACAATTTAATGCAAGGGTTTCTAAGTCCGATCCGCGTTTTGCTGCTCTTCTGCTCGAGCAGTTCGGCGGAGGCAACGGGGAACTTAAGGCTGCAATGCAGTACTTTGTGCAGTCATTTTCAGCTAGAAAGCCGCACCCGGATCTTTATGACCTTTTAATGGATATTGCTACCGAGGAGTTAAGCCACCTGGAAATTGTGGGGGCCACAATTACTATGCTTACAGACGGAATAAAAGGTGAATTGAAAAATGCAGTTGACACAAATCCCGTGGCCCAAATGGCACAGATGTCGGGCTCGGGAAAGGAGGATATGATTCACGCGGCACTTCAGAACCCGCAGTTTCTGGTTCAGACCGGCGGCGGTCCTGCACTTACTAACGCTTCCGGCATCCCGTGGATGGGAACATACGTCAATGCGAACGGGGACCCTACAGTTGACCTCAGAAGCAATATAGCCGCAGAATCAAGGGCTAAGATTGTCTATGAATACCTTCTTAAATTTACTGACGACACGATGGTGCAGGAGAGCCTGCGCTTTTTGATGACACGCGAAATTACACACTTCCAGCAGTTTACCGCTGCATTAAACAGCATTGAATCCAACTTCCCTCCGGGACAGCTTCAGGGGGACGTCAGGTATACTAATGTTGCCTTTAATATGTCCGACGGCGAGAATATACGTGGACCCTGGAACGAGGGGCAAGGCCCATGGAACCAGGGCGAACAATGGAACTATATTCAGGACCCGGTTAAGCACGTCCGCGAGACCAATGGGCTGTTAAATATGAAACCACAGGGAACAAAACGTACGCCTGAAGAAATGCAGAAACTGGAGAAGAAACTCTCCAATGAAAGAAGTAAATTGGTGAAGAACTCCGCACCTCAGGGCGAGCAGCAGTGGTCCAGATACGGTAAATAAATTCTTTTCACTAAATAAAAAAACACCTCCCGGCAGTGTATGCTTCGGGAGGTATTTTTATGTACATAAATATTCAAATGAAACCAGCTCGAACTTATTCCCACAGCAAAGCCAGACCACCCTCTGAAGTTTCCCTGTAGATGTGCGGCAGGTCGTGTCCCGTCTGGTTCATCGTCTTAACAATCTTGTCAAATGAAACAATGTGGCGCCCGTCTGAAAGCAGTGCGAAGGTTGCAGTGTTAAGAGCCCTTTCACATGCAAAGGCATTGCGCTCAATACAGGGCACCTGTACAAGCCCGCAGATTGGATCGCACGTAAGTCCAAGGTGATGCTCAATTCCCATTTCGGCGGCATATTCAATCTGGTGGGGAGTGCCTCCCAAAAGCTGTGTTGCCGCAGCGGCAGCCATTGCACATGCTGTTCCTATCTCACCCTGGCATCCCACCCTGGCCCCTGAAATTGAAGCATTGGTCTTAACAATATTGCCCACAAGTCCCGCAGTTGCAAGCGCCCTTAAGATCTTCTGTTCAGAAAAATCAAAGCTTTCCCGGAGTCTTCTTAGAACAGCAGGAACAACTCCGCAGGATCCGCAGGTCGGGGCCGTTACAATTTTTGCGCCGGCAGCGTTTTCCTCTGCTACGGCAAGTGCATAAGAAAATATGAGCGTCTTTTCCTTCAGCGATCCCGTATAGTTCTTTGCCTTTACATAATATGAAGAAGCCTTTCTTCTGAGGTTCAGACCGCCGGGCAGAATGCCCTCATTCTCAATTCCGCGGTCAATCGACTGATTCATAACTGCCCATACGTCAGCCAGGTACCGGTAAATTTCACTACCCTCGGTTTCCTCTACATATTCCCAGAGTGAGCCTCCGTTGGATTTTGTCCATTTCAGGATGTCATCCATTGTACTGAGATTATAGAGCGAGTGCATCTCCTCATCATGATCGTCATCAATAATCTTTCCGCCGCCGACGCTGTAGACGGTCCATTCATTTGTAATATTGCCGTTCATGTCAAGCGCCTGAAGCTTCATTGCATTTGGGTGCTTCTTCATGAATTCATCCGGCTTCCAGATGACTTCAGTTTCAAAAGGGTAAAGACTTTCAATGATGGCCTTGTCGGTCATGTGGCCTTTGCCTGTTGCAGCCAGGCTTCCATATAAAACAGCCCGATATCTTAAAGCATCGGGACTGTTCTTCTTAAAAATTTCCGCGGCTGTTCTGGGTCCCATCGTATGGCTGCTCGAGGGCCCGTAGCCGATTTTATATATTTCTTTTATTGATTCCATTGCACACTAATTAAATGACTGCCCAAACTAAAGAATAAGGCAACGAAATTCAATGCCGGTATGAATCCGGGCATGTTTTTAATCAAAAAACTTCACTGCGTCAGCATTCGGGCAGGGTTGTTCGCCTTAAATACTGTGCAAGGCCGCTTCTGTAGGTGGAAAATGCGGGTTTCCAGCCGGTTTTTTCTTTGAAGCTTTTATTGCTGCAGCGGTAGGAGGGAAGATTTTGACCTTCTTCTTTTTGAGGCAAGGGGGAGTGAGTAATAGCTGAAATGAATGTGTATAAGTCCTTACTCTTAACCGGTTCATCGTCCACGATATTATAAATGCTGCCGGCTTCGGTATTTTCAGCGGCCGTTGCAAAGGCAGACGCAATATCGGCAGCATGAATAAGGGATATATAATTATTCCCTTCGCCGGGAATTCTCAGGTTTTGTGCCCTTGCACGGTTAAGCCAGTCTTCATCGCGACCAGTGCCGGGGCCGTAGAAAGATCCGCCTCTTAATATACGCCATTCAAGCCCGCTTTCCTTAACCATATCCTCCATATCAGAAGCCGACTGAATGTAATGCTGGGGTTTAAGAGGAAACGATTCATCGATCAGTATATCGCCGTTATCTCCGTAAAGGAAAATAATGCTCTGCTGAAAATACCCCTTAAGGCCGTTTTCCCTGCAGGCCTGTATCAGGTTACGGGTTCCTTCTCTGCGAACGCGGTCGTTCATCGACCAGTCCAGAGTTCCCGTCCCGCCGGGTATAACTGTTGCCAGGTGCATTGCTGCATCGCAGCCTTCGGATGCTCTCTTAACGGAATCAGCATTCAGTATATCGCCCTCTGCAGCCTCTATTCCCATGTAGCTGTAATAATCCATCTGAATCCTGGTACGCACCAGGGCCTTAACAAGAATCTGTTTTTCCATCAGGCGGGGAATAACATTTCTTCCCAGAACGCCGGTTGAACCAATAATTAATATTTTCATTGTATGAAGCCTTTCATCATATTGAGAATGTAATTAAATTCCATAAAACCTGAAATGCACGCAAGTCAATCTTTCATTTAATTTATAAAGATATTAATTTTCCGGTGAACATTATCATTCGAGTCTAAAGTGAGAAAGAGGAAACAGTTATGAAGATGAAAAGCCTTTTCCTGGTATTAATGCTGCAGACCGTTCTTACTGCACAGACACCGGCTCTTCGGGATACAGTTCTGCACGTAAGCAGAATTGAAGACATATACTTTACTTCAGGACGTTTTAAAATTGCGGGAAGCCTCTATCTTCCTGATCTGAAACATGAAAGGTATCCCGTTATAATCTGGGTCTCCGGAAGCGGCCCAAGCTTCAGACAGATAAAAAATAAGGAAACAATAAAACTTGTCAACTGCATTCTGGACAGGGGCTTTGCTTATTTAAGAATAGATAAGCCGGGCTATGGAGATTCAAAGGGAAAACTAAACGATGATAGCCTTTTTGCCGAGCTTTCAGACGTGGTTGTTGATGCAGTAAAAAAACTTAATAACCATCCTTCAGTCGACAGGTCCGCAATCGGCCTTTTCGGAAGCAGCCAGGCGGGCTATATTATGCCCCTTGTAATCTCAAAATCCAAAGATATCGATTTTATGATAGGTTCTTCATGCCCGGGTGAAAACTCCATTGAGCAGTGGAATTATCTTCTTGAAAAGCAGATGATCTGCGAGGGAGTATCGCCTGAAAAAGCCAGGAAGAACATTGAAATGTTTTCAGCTTTGAGAAATACATCGGATAAAACAGCCTTCGATAATGCAGTAAATTATTTTAAGAATAACCCGATGGTTGTAAAGACTGCCGGCTACGATTCATCATTTTATAAAAAAGCTGAAAGCTGGTGGCCCCGCCAGATAAATGAAAAAGATGAAAGCCATTTTGATCCGGTCTCAATAATGGAAAATGTTACAATACCGGTATTTCTTGTATACGGGAAAAACGACACTCAGATCGATCCCGTGCAGGCGATGGAAGCATACAAAAATGCATTTAATAAATCTGGCAGCAAGTATTTCCGCATTGTAATGCTAAATAACGCCGACCACAACATGAGCCTAAGCCAAGGCTGCTTAAGCGAGATATCGGAACTAAACAAGTCGGGTAACTACAGATACGACCCTGAATATCTTAAGCTGATCTCATCATGGCTTGATGAGTGGTTTTAGAATAATATTAATATTTGCAAAATTATTGAAAATCAGAATAGAGGTATTAAATGTTAAAGACATTATTGCTTGTTTCAGTCCTCATTGCTTTTCAGGCAGATGCATCCAATGCTCAGAACTTTTCCCTCGGCATTAAAGGAGGGGGCAGCCTGATAAGAATGGATTTTGAGAGGCCCTTCTATATCTATAATCAAAGTAAAACTCCTGCGGAATACAAGACCGCTTACGGATATACATTTGGACTTTCAGCCACTTATAAATTTAGTCGGCTAATTTCACTGGAAACAGATATGCTTTATGAACTGAAGGGAACAAAGCACGGCTATGAGCAGGCATCTCTTTCCGGATATAATCCCACAAAAATAACTTATATATATAATCTCAACTACGTGGCAATTCCGGTACTTGCAAAAATCTTCCTTCCCGTGGAATCGCCATTAAAACCTCATCTGGCGCTCGGAACTTCTTTTAATTTTCTTCTTAACAGCAATATGCACTACACTCTGGAAAGAGATCCGAGATTGAATTACACAATGGAGTATATTCCTTCTTACTATGATCTGAATTCAAAAACAAATTCATTCGATTTCGGATTAATTGCAGGCCTGGGAGCCGATTATAACCTGGCTTCGGGAACTATAAGTCTGGAAGCCCGCTATGAACTGGGTGTGGCTAATCTGGACAAGGGACTGGGAACAGGACCTGTAAACAACAAGACGTTTTCCGTTTTGCTGGGCTACAGTATCAGACTTTAAGAATGCTGACAATCCATTAAATTCCAGAGGAACTGAAATTGGAACCATTAAAGGCAGATTTACTTATTGCACCCTGCGGAATTAACTGCGGAGTGTGCAGGGGACACCTGAGGGCAAAAAATAAATGCCCGGGCTGCAGGGCAACAGATAACTGTAAACCTAAAACACGCCTTGCCTGCAAAATTAAAACCTGCAGTGTATTTACAGAAGGAAAGGCAAAGTACTGCTTTGAATGCGAGGATTTTCCGTGCCGGAGCCTTAAGCAGCTGGATAAAAGATACCGGACAAAATACCATATGAGCGTAACTGAAAACCTTATGGCAATTAATACTTCCGGCATAAGAAAATTCCTGCAGGAGGAAAAGACGAGGTGGACGTGCAAAGAATGCGGCGGCACCATCTGTGTGCATACCGGAATCTGCAGCAGCTGCGGCAAGTAAAGCCTCCCAGATGGTTTTCATATTGCCTTTTGTTGGAAGAATTCACTATCTTACATTTTTCAAAGTAGTCCGCTTTCAATTTCTTCCCAGGTCAGCGGCAGATTATTAAAGTTACTCAGAAATTGTTTAAAGCAGGGAAATATGCAATATACCAAGGAGACACTTTCGCAGGAAATATCCGCTCTTAATGCCGCTGACGGCCCCGGTATCCTGGAAGCCGGACTGGCATTCAGGCCGACCAGCATAAACCTTGACTCCGTTATTAAGGCTTCCCCCGACGGTATCGGTATTACATCGCTGGACGCAAAAGTGCAGGTTGCTTCGGATAAATTACTCCTCATGTACGGCTATCCGCTGGAAGACAGAAGTGAACTGATAGGAAAATCCGTACTTGAATTTATTGACCCCTCGGAGCATGAATACCTGATTCAGGGAATTCGCAGGCTCGCTGCCGGAGAAAGTGACAATAAGATCAGGGAATATCTGGCCGTTAAAAAAGACGGCAGCAAATTTTATGTTGAGCTTAATTATGCCATTCTCCCAGATTCAAACGGAAGACCTGAAAGCATTCTGGTAATACAGCGCGACTGCACCGAACGCAAACGCATTCAGGAGGAAACTTATAAATTAAACCTTGAACTTGCCGAACTCAATGCAACTAAGGACAAGTTCTTCTCACTTATTGCCCACGACCTGAAAAGCCCTTTCCAGGCATTAATAGGCTGCTCCCAGATCCTTTCATCTGAATATGAAACGCTCTCTGAAGAGGAAAAACTTTCATTTATCGGTTCTATTGAGGAGCTCAGCAGAAATTCATACAGGCTCCTTGAAAATCTTCTTGAATGGTCCAGAATCCAAACCGGGCAGATGGCCATTAATATGGAAGAATTTAACCTCCTGGTTGAACTCTACCCTACAATTTCTCTGTTAAAACAGACTGCAATGAATAAGAACATATCGTTTCAATATTCCATTGATAATTCAATATTTGTTAAAGCCGACAAAAATATTGTGTCCTCAATTATCCGCAACCTCGTGGCTAATTCAATTAAGTTCACTAAACCCGGCGGAAGTATTATTCTGCTTGCCGTGAAATCCGGCGCCTCTATAGAATTTTCAGTTGCTGATACCGGAATAGGAATGCAGCAGGAAATTCTTAATGATCTCTTTACGGTAGGAAAATGCGTCAGCAGAAGGGGTACTGCAAATGAGGATGGGACCGGTTTGGGCCTGCTATTGTGTAAAGAAATGATTGTAAAGCATGGCGGTAAAATATGGGCTGAAAGCCAGCCTGGAAAAGGGAGCACGTTTTCATTTAAAATTAATTCATCAATGTGAACTTGACAAGTCCTGTTTGATTACTTACTTTTAACTAAAATTCATAACATACAATTAAAGTAAGGGGAGTTGAATGGAGATCCTGCTTGTTGAGGATAATCCAGGTGATGTATTGCTGATACAAACTGTTTTTGAGCAACTAGATGTTACTGAAATAAATTTTACTTCGATTACAAATGGGATGGAAGCGAGTGTTTATTTAAACCAGGCACTGGCAACGCCCGATTTAATAATACTCGATTTAAATTTGCCGCAGAAAAACGGTTTTGAATTACTTTCGGAAATAAGGGCAAACGAAAGGTTTAGCAGCATTCCTGTTGTGGTCTTTACTTCATCAAACAATGCAGCCGATAGGAAGGCTGTACTGAGTCTGGGGGCGAACGATTATGTCTCTAAATCCATGGATCTTGATGAATATAAAAAACATGTTGTATCTTTCCTTGGCTTTGTAAAATAAATACTGACTCCCGGAAAATCCGCTCGTGAAACTTTTTCTGAAATGGCTCACTGTTAATTGGATTTCGGTTAACTTGCATTAGTATAAAATTACTCTTACTTATTTAATTAATTAGAAGATAATATTATGACAGGCGATACAGGAATTGGGACTTTCAGCGGAATGAAAACTAATGACGTCCCGGGGGAAGACCGCCTCAGATACCTTGCAATGCTCATCGACAATGTATCCGATGCCATTCTCTCTTTTGATAAGGAGAAGATAATTACATTCTGGAATAAAGGTGCCCAAAAGATCTACGGGTGGACTTCAGAGGAAGCTGTGGGGCACGATGCCGCCGTCCTGCTTCGCTCAGAGTCGGATGAATCTCTTAGAAATCAGCGCCTTAATAATGCTGAAAAGTACGGTGAAATTCTCGCCGAGGCTGTCCATTATACAAAGGACAATAAAAGGATCGTTGTGGAATCCCACGTTATTCCTCTTATAAATCCCCTAGGGGAAGTAACCGGCTATACTACGGTAAACCGCGATATAACAGAACGCAAGAAGGCTGAAGAGGCTCTGCAGGATGTTAAAGACAGGTATCTGTCTCTTTTTAATAACAGGACAAATGCTATAGCTCATTGCCGCACCATAACGGATGAAAATGGGAATCCTTTTGATTATGAGGTATTACAAGTAAATGAAGCATATACTTTGATAACGGGTATAAAAAAGGAGGACATAGAGGGCAGGTGCGCCAGGGAGGTATTCCCCGGAATAGAGAACCTCTCATTCGATTATATAGGTAATTACGGAAAGGTGGCCCTCCATGGGGGTGAATTGAACTTCGAGGTTTTCTTTGAGCCCCTTAAGCAGTGGCTGGCAATTTATGTCTATAGCTCTAAGCCCGGCGAGTTTACCGCAATATTTACGGATATAACACAGCGTAAAAATGCCGAAGATGCTTTAAGGGAAAGTGAGAAGAGATTCCGAAGCACGCTTGATTACCTGACCGAGGGCTGTGCAATTCTCGACTTCAACTGGAATTACCTCTATGTAAATGACGTCAATGCATCTCACGCTCACTGCAGCAAAGATGAGATGATTGGAAAGAATATCTTCAGTCTTATCCCCGGCATTGAGAAGAGCGTGTTTTTTGACGCATATAAACGCTGCATGGAAGACCGTACCAGGGAGAATGTAGAGGCAGCTTTCACATTTGAAGACGGATCCGAGGCCTGGTACGAAGCAAAGGCCGAACCGGTTCCGGAAGGGATATTTGTTCTATCTGCCGATATTACAGCACGTAAAGTAGCAGAAGAGAGACTGAAAAGGAGTGAGGAGAATTTCAGAACCCTCGCCGATAATATATCGCAGCTAGCCTGGATGACTGATGAAAATGGCTCGATATTCTGGTATAACAAAAGATGGTATGATTTTACAGGCACCACATTTGAAGAAATGCAAGGCTGGGGATGGCAGAAGGTGCATCATACTGATCATATAGAACGCGTTATGGAGAATTGGACCAAAGCACTTGCAATTGGAGAACCATGGGAAGATACTTTTCCTTTAAGGGGCAAAGACGGCAATTACAGGTGGTTCCTGTCACGGGCTCTTCCTATTAAAGACGAAAGTGGAAATGTAACGCGCTGGTTCGGCACTAATACAGATATTACTGAGCGCAAAGAGATTGAGGAGGAACTCAAACTGAGCGAATCGAGGCTTAATGATGCACAGAAACTTGCTCACGTCGGTAGTTTCTCAATTGACATGTCCACCGGAACAATTGAAGCCAGTGAAGAAGCCTATAATATTTGTGAACTGGATCCGGCAAAAGAACGCATTACACTGGATTTAATTACTTCCTGCTGGCATCCGGAGGATAAGTCATGGATTTCTGAAGCTATCAGGGACGGTATGACTAACAATAAACTCATCAACTTTGAAGGCCGTATGCTTCTTCCCAATGGTAATGTAAAATATATTAATTATATTGCCCGGCCGGTAAATGACGCAGCGGGAATGCCGGTTAAACGCGTGGGCGCCGTTGCCGATATTACGGAAAGAAAACTCCAGGAACTGGAACTGAGACGGACACTTGAAGAGCTTAAACGCTC
>JBLNAZ010000223.1:0-4623 GCA_050259615.1 Syntrophomonadaceae bacterium
AATTTAAAGAACGTCCGTACGGATGCATAATACACCCTTAAAAAACGGTTTGCAAATGTATGAATTTATATTTTATAATTCAAAATAAATCTTTGTATTTTTCTGAAGAGAAAAATCAGACCCCTCTCTTCTTCTCCTTATGCTTGGCAATCTGCTTCCTGATGGCGTCCACAGCTTCATCCATCGATTCTTCAAACGTCTTACTCTGCTTTTTTGCAAATAAAGGTCCTCCGGGTAATTCAAGTCTTATTTCGCTTATCTTATTTTCCTTTTCCATGTCCTTGTCAAGACGCAGAAAAACTTCTGCATTTACAATTTCTTCACCTACCAGGGTCAGCTTGCCCAGCTTCTGGTGAATAAAGTCGATCAGCTTTTTGTCGGCATCAAACCGAACGGAATGAATCTGAACGTTCATAGTAGTACCTCCTATAATTTTGGTTAACACTTGCCCTTTGACGGGCCTTTTTCAATATTGCCTGAAGCTTTTGTTGAACTTTTTTCGCGCGGATGAGCCCTGGCATAGACCTGTTTCAGCTTCTCGAAGGTGTTGTGGGTGTACACCTGGGTTGCTGAAAGGTTGGCATGCCCGAGAAGCTCCTTTATTGAATTTAGCTCGGCACCCCTGTTAAGCATATGTGTTGCAAAAGTATGCCTGAGGACATGCGGACTTTTCTTATCTGCCGTGGTGACCATCGCGAGATATCTGTTTACAATATTATAAACGAACTTATCATACAATTTATTCCCTTTACCGGTAATAAAAAACCAATCCCCGGAATTCCCCAGTTTTACCTCATCGCGCACCTTAATATACTCCTTCAGGCGACTGATATAAGATATAACAATAGGGATTATCCTTTGTTTGTTGCGTTTTCCCGTAACTTTAACAGTGCATCCTTCGAGGTCGACATCCTCGTTCCGGAGGCTTATAAGTTCCGCCCTTCTCATCCCGGTGATATACAGCATTTCAATAATAGTCCTGTCCCTTATGCCATCAAAGTTTTCTGCGAAAAACTGTTTGTCAAGCAGTTTATCGAGTGCACTCTCCTCTACAAATACAGGGAGTGTCTTCTTTTTCCTGGGAAGCACAACCTTCTCAAGAGGATCATGCGTCATTGTGCCTTCCTTCCTGAGGTATTTGTAAAATACCCGAAGGCAGGAAATTTTCCTGTGAACGCTTACCGTCTGAATTCTTTCCGGGTTGTTGCTGTCGAGCGACCAGCTGAGCCATCTTCTTATCTCAGCCGAAGTTACCGAAACAGGATCCGAGGGCAGACCCTCGGATACAAGAAATGAAAAAAAATGGTCGAGGTCGTTGGAATATGACCTGACCGTATGCAGTGAATACCGCTTTTCGATTTCCAGATATCTCAGGAACGATTCCTTGTGAGTCATGAAGGAACCCCTGCTTTTATGTTAAATGAAGAAGTGCAGTGAAAACCTGCCCTGCAAAACGCTATTCTTCGTTTTCCTGCAACTTCTGTACGTATGCAGCCTTCTTTATTTCTTCCCTGCGGCGTACTGAAGGCTTTACATAAGCCTGACGTGACCGTAATTCACGGATCACACCCGTTTTTTCAAATTTTCTTTTGAATTTTTTCAGAGCTCTTTCTATGTTTTCGCCTTCTTTTAATGGTACAATGATCATACTCTATCTGTTCGGTTTAAATGAGGCGCAAATTTAGAAATAGAAAAAGGAATTTCAAAGAGATTAAGGATTAAAATTGAACATAGGCTATATTTTTAAAGAAATTTCAGTCATTATTCTTTTCCAATTTACTACAAAAAATCCGGAAATCAAAAAAATGTCTTGGGGTCTTGGGGTCTTCGGGTCTGGAGTCTTCTCCTACATCTCCCATTTCTCCCACTCTCCCATTCTCCTTCTCCCATTCCTTCTCACCCCTACCTCTTCAGAATGCCACATATGGCCTGATCTTCCCGGCGAGACTGTCGGGAATTATATTATTCCTGACAAGCTCTTCTATTCCGCTGATCCTGCCCTGAAGCTCCCTGTACTTTAAAATATCACTTACCTGGAACCTCCTGAGGTAAGGAATGCGGGTCAATCCCGTGTAATCCGTATCGTTGATCTTCACTTTTTCCACGAGGGCCGTATCTGCAGAAACCATAGTACGTATCCTTTCGTATGTTTCCGGCGGAAGGCCGTAAACCTCGCGGAGCTGCTCCACCGAGACAAAGCCACCCAGGAGATTTCTGTACTTGATTATCCTTGCCGAGAGTACCGGACCAATGCCAGGCAACCTTTCCAGCATTGCAGAATCGCAGCTGTTAAGTCCGAGAGCCATTCTTTTCTGATACCTTATATTATATAATGTATCAGGCTGAATGCTGATATATTGAATAAGCCTTTCCGCTTTTGCAGAATCAAGCCCGTACAGCTTTTGTATGTCGGCAGGTTTCCTGAACCTGCCGCCTTTATTGCGGTAGTTTACCAGGGTTCGTGCTTCATTTTCCTCAAGCCCTGCAAGCAGAAGTGTGTCAAAAGAAGCTTTGTTAGGATCAAAAAAGAAAGATGGTCTGATTGAATCATGGCCGGCTTCCGACAGGAATTGCATACTGACATCCATAATCTCCATGTCAGAAGCAGGCACAAACATCCTTGCAGAAAGAACGAAAACTATAAGTATTATCAGGATGAGAGAAGCTCTCCTCTCCTTCCGGTTATAGCCGAACCATTTTTTAAAAGGCTCAATATCAATCCGCATGATAATATGCAGTGGGACAAATGCAATATAAGGAATTTTCTTTTATCTGACAGCGAGAAGTACATTGAACACTGAATTCAGGGCGATCAGGAAGAGAACAAGAACGGTGCTGTAAAGACTAAAGCTGCTATTCCTTGATGTCGAATAAATGAATACAGGAAGAAAAACAAGATAAGGAAACGGGATTGCTATTGTTAGGGCGGTGCCTGCAAAAGGCCAGTGCATTATCTTGAAGAGCATCGCCGTAAAAACCACAAAACATGTCATTCCTGTTATCAGGTAAAGAAGTCCATTTTCGCGCTTTTCACGGTAAACACTTACCAGCGATGCCGGCATGACCAACAGGACGAATGAGACCATCCCGAGAGTAAAAATGATTCCTGCACCGGGAAGATGGCTGATCTTGAAAATTGCACCTGTAAGAATGACAATAATATTGATCAGTCCGGCTGTATAGAGTTTCTGTTTCATTTTACTTCATTTAAGCTTTTTAATACTTCTTTGGCTGACTCAGGAGCTGCTGCTTCAGTTTGCTGCTGTTTGTCTTCCTGATAATTGAGGTTTATAAGCATCCCGGGAACAAAGATGACAAGGCATGCCACCACTAGGAAGATGAATTCAGGGTGAATTGATTTCGAATCATGCCATGAAATCCTTGTATACCAGGGCAGTGCAATGAAGCCGGTGGTGACAGTACCAATGATTATCAGCAATGTTGCCATTGGCCAGTGCTGAATTTTGAACAGGATTCCCAGATTATAAAAAATTATTCCAGTGATCGTGGTCAAAGCAAGATACCTGTATTTGCGGCGCTCCTCGTCTTTGAAAATAGTTATAAGCAATGCGGGGAAGAACAAGAAAACTCCCGAAAGCACTGAGGCGCTCAGCATGATGCCGGCAAGGGGCCAGTGTTGCACTTTGAAAAGTGCTCCCACGATTAAAAATGCCCCCGCAATGAAACCTGAGACAAAGAGGAAAATCCTGTTTTTATTATGCGTTTCTTTCCAGAGTACCCCAAGGGCTGTGGGCAGGAAGACAAATGCAAGCAATATAGCACCTGCAGTCATCAGTATTCCTGCCAGTGGCCAGTGCTGGATCTTAAACAGTGAGGCAAGCCCGAACATTATAGTTCCGGCTATAGCCGAAGTTTTCATTGTGTTTTTCATATTTCTGTATTTAAAATCGACTGCATAAAGAGTATCCTTCTGGATTTCCCTGAATCTTCCGGGACCGGCCTTTCTTTTTACTATCTCATAAGCCTCAGGGAAGGCAATTCCTGCAAGCATCTCATTTTCAACATCACAGCATACATGATCTACAAGTTCATCGAGCAGGTGTGAATAGACGATTTCCTGTCTGCTGATATCGCAACTTATCTGTTCAATATTCTGCGATGTGAGTTCAGGCATGGCTTAGTCCGGGTTTTGAGTTAATGATCAGCTGTAAAGATTCCATGAAATCCACGAGTTCCTTTATTTTCTCCTCGACCATTGAATGGCCTTTAGGGGTGAGTGCGTAATAGATTCTTGTCCTGTTGTTACGGATTTCAGTTGCTGTAACCAGGGCTCTTTCCTTTTTAAGTCTGTGGAGGACGGGGTATAGAGCGCCGTAGGTGAGCTTGATTTTACCTCCTGACAGTTGTTCCACTTTCTGGGTGATGAGGTAGCCATGCATTGGTCCTTCCTCTTTCAATACTTTGAGGATGATAGTGCGGAGCGATCCTTTAAGCAATTCTGATGAGATCATATTTTTCATTTTATTGGTCATCTTTAAGCGGCATATATAACTTAAAAGTATATATAATTGATTTTTATATATAAATGCTATTCATATACAAGGTTCAAATATATATAAGATTCTTATATATACAAAATATAAAACAAAAAAAATGAGATTC
>JBLNAZ010000224.1:0-15936 GCA_050259615.1 Syntrophomonadaceae bacterium
CTTAAAAAGCAGGGATAAATTTCCGCACCTTTCCAGGCTTCATTCTGCTGAGCTGCAATTCGCAATTTAACCACGGTCCCGTCTTGCTGTTTTTACATATTTTTTTTCGAATTCAGGATAAAAACTTCATTTTAGCCCTTTTTCTGTGCCCCCATTTCCTGTGGCTCAATTCATAATTTATTCCTATATTTGCAACCGGCCGGGGTAAAAACCCGGTGTTAATTTTAGGTCAGTCCTGCCGATAATACAGTTTAAGGACATGATAATTATTGAGGAGTTATATGAAAAAGCTATTTTTAATTGTTTTTATGCTTTCCCTTCTTCAGGTCGTAAAAGCTCAGAATCCGTCTTTCTATCCGGGACCTAACCAGGGCGGCCTTGCCGGCGGTATGGGAATGACCTGGATTGACGGCAAACCTTACTACACTTTGCATTTCAGGCCTGAATTGTCTTTTGCTAACTGGGGCCTGGGAATCGATCTCAACCTCGATTTTGATACGCAGGGGAAAGTCCGCCATGAAAATTTCAATGAATTTTCTGATTACCTCAGCGTAATCCGCTATGTCAGATATGGCTACAAGGGGGAACCCCTATACGGCAGGCTGGGAGCTCTGGATTATGCCTCGATGGGCCATGGCAGCATCATATATATGTATAATAACAGTCCCAGCTTCGACGTCCGTAAAGTCGGACTTGAGCTCGATATGGATTTCGATAAATTTGGTTTTGAAACAGTCTACGGCAATTTCGGTCAGGCCGGCGTAACAGGCGTGCGGGGATTCGTAAGACCTCTTAAGTTTACACAGCTTGCAGAGGTCCCAATAATCAGCAGCCTGGAAATCGGTGCATCATTTGCCGAGGACTTCAATAAATATTCAGGCGTAACAAAGGCTCAATTCAACGACAGCACAAAACAGCTTACCGTTCTTGAGGATATGGGCAGAACAAAAATTGTCGGTGCCGATATAGGCCTGCCTGTACATTTCAGTGATATGTTTACAGCTACGCCATACTTCGATTACGCTAAAATTGTAAACTTTGGCCATGGTACTGCTCTGGGTCTTAAACTCGACCTTCACGGGCTTGGACTTGTTACAGCCCAGGCAAAACTTGAAAGAAGATTTAACGGGGATAATTACCTGCCTTCATACTTTAACTCTCTTTACGAGATTGAAAGGTTTATGGCCGATCCAAACGGGAAAAATACTCTTAGTAAAGACGGTAATATTAGCAAGGCAGCAAGGCTTCAGAATTTAGGCGACCCGGGTAACGGCTACTATGGTGAACTGCTTGTCAGGGTATTCAATGCATTTGACATTCTTGGCAGCTATCAGAGACTGGATAAGGACCCTAAAAGCGGAATCCTTCACCTTGTGACGGACATTTCTCCAAAAGACGGATCTTATGTTGCAAGAGCAGGTTATGATAAAATAAGGATTGAGGGTGAAAAGGACCTTTTTACTCTGGATGACCGCTCGTATCTCTATGCTGAGGTGGGTTATAAACCGCTTCCTTTTATGCTGGTTTCGCTTGTTTACAATTGGACATTCAGCCCAGTAAGAGATGTAAATGACAACGTAGTGGATTTCGTTCCTCAGAAGAAAATTGAACCCAGAGTTTCTTTTGTTTTTCCCTTCGGAATGTAGCTGAAAAATAATTGGTGAAGTTTAAGCGCTCAGCAATCTAAAAGCTGAGCGCTTTTTTATTATAAGGAGAGTCTGTTTCCTTTAGTGCCTGTTCCAGTTCTTTTCTGTCTGTTATATCTTCGGCAACTATAATTAAATAGCCCTGGTTACCCGGTGCCTCGCTGACGCGTGAAAATGTAAGTTTTGCCCATTTTACAGAACATTTCAGTTTATTTACAAACTTCTTTTCAGTTGAATAAGCTGCGCTCGCGTTGCCCTTGAACGTAATGTCGTCCTGTTGTAAAACCTCATGCACTCCAAGCCTCATCAGTTCCGGATGCTCATAGCCTGCCAGCTCAGAAAATTTTCTGTTAACCATGATCCAGCTGCCGTCAAATCTGACATGTGCAATTCCTACAGCAGCCTGGTCAAAAGTTGCCCGCAGGCGTTCTTCTTTTTCGCGGATTATCTCTTCAGTCCTCTTCCTTTCAATCGAGTAGCGGATTGTTCTGAGTAGCAGGTTGCTGTCGATCTGCCCCTTAATTAGATAATCCTGCGCTCCCAGTTTCACGGCTTCAAAGCCCAGTTCCTCATCATCCAGTCCGGTCATAATAACTACAGGTATTGCAGGAAACTTAGCCAGTACTTTCTTCAGTGTTTCAAGCCCGCAGCTGTCCGGCAGTCCCAGGTCCAAAAGTACCAGGTCATAGTTCTTGTGGCTTAGGCTTTCAAATGCCGAGGAGAGCTGAAGGTTGTGCTGAAGCAAAAATCTTCGGTTCTTAGCCTCTTTAAGCATTTCGCCAATGAGCATGGCATCGCCAAGATTATCCTCTATCATCATTATCCGCAGTGCTTTGCTTTCCATATCCTCTCTTTTTCAAAATTCATCAAATCGAAATGTTGTCAAAAAATCTTACTGCTGAATCTTTTCCCCGGGGAAAAATACACCTTTCCCCTCAGGAGCAAAAA
The DNA here is from genome assembly GCA_050259615.1 of Syntrophomonadaceae bacterium. Classification (GTDB taxonomy): domain Bacteria; phylum Bacteroidota; class Ignavibacteria; order Ignavibacteriales; family SURF-24; genus JAAXKN01. Next base: position 2,595 of record JBLNAZ010000224.1, read on the forward strand.
CTAGTAAACTTTGTTAAATAAATATGAGCTGAAAATAAAAATGTCTTTTCTGAAATCCGTAAATAATTGCTTTGGGGATCCCGCACTTAATATTGCCCTTTTAATTTGCGGGAAGAAGACACAACTTAAATAAATAAGTAAGAAAAAATTTTAGTCCCAAATAAAGGAAAATTTCACAGGGCGGCAATCCCAATCCTGTTGCCCTTTAATATGGCCAAAAGGCAGCATGGAGAGCACTTTCAGGCGTCCAAAAAAACTAAAATACTTATTGCAAAGGACTATTTATTCCTTTAAATTAGATGTGCTATGAAAAAAGTTTCCTTTGTGAAAATGAGCGGGGCCGGAAACGATTTTATTCTTCTGGATAAAAAAGAGACCCCGGAGCTGAAATTGACTCCTGAAGCGATTATGAAAATGTGCTCCAGGAGGACAGGTATCGGGGCAGATGGAGTGCTTGAGATAGGCGACTTTCCGGGCTACAATTTCAGTATGGAATACTATAATGCGGATGGTTCTACCGGTACTTTGTGCGGCAATGGCGCCAGGTGTGCTCTTAGATATGCAGATTACAGCGGCAGGATACCTTCGCAAAAGGCAGAATTTATTTCGAACGGGGAAATTTATAGCGGAGAGATTTTAGGGCCCGACTTCGTGAAATTTAACTTTGGCGTACCCAAAGATTACAGGCCTGAAATGACGCTAAACGCTGCAGGGCAGCAGATTAAGGCTTCCTTCATCAATACCGGTTCACCGCACGTTGTTATAAAAGCTGATGCTGTCTTAAAGCCGGGAAGCTTAAAAGAAGCATACGAGGACTTAATTGAGTTTCCGGTATTTGAACTAGGCAGACAGATAAGGTATTTAAGCGACTTTGCCCCGAAGGGAACGAATGTTAATTTTATAAAAATTTCAGGCGGCAAAGTTTTTATACGTACTTATGAAAGAGGAGTTGAAGATGAAACATGGGCCTGCGGAACAGGCTCGGTTGCTTCGGCTCTGGTGTGTTACTTAAAAGGAGAAATGCAGTCTCCAATTACCCTTGTAACCAAGGGGGGCGACGAGTTAAAGGTAGAGTTTAAGGCTGATGGAGAAAATATAAGGGATCTGTCCCTGAGCGGTCCGGCTGTAATTACTTTTACCGGAGAATTTTACAAAAACCTATATTTTTAAAATGGAGAAATTATGGCTAAAGTTATCTTTTCAATTCAATATGAAGTGATACCAACCAAGAGAGATGAATATCTTAATATAATGCGCGAATTGAAAACCCTTGTTTCAAGTAATGGACTGCTTAGCTATTCAGTTTATGAAAAGAAAAATAAGGCGAACAGTTTTGAAGAAGTTTATACTTTTGAAAGTGATGAGGCATATGAAGCTTTTGATGATAACCAGAATGAAAGAATTGACATACTCATGTCAAAGCTGTCAGATCTTATAAAAGATAATTCCACAAAATATACTACAATGTATGAGGTTCTGGACTAATTTTTCTATGAGATGTTTTCCAGAGCATCTATGTGTTTTTTAAGTCTTTTGGGTTACTTATTTCAGGTCATTTCTCTTTGAGGCAGTGACCTTTTTTTTGCTCAAAAGGATCTTTGCATAAAAAAGACCCCCCGGGGCCGGACGGAAATACAAACTACCGGATAAATCTGTTAAGGTTCTTATTGATCAAGCTGTGTGTATGTATATAATTCCATTTTAAGACTTCATAATATTGCTTAAATTTCCCGGTCTGATTAAATTGTTTAATTATTCCTCGTATTGAGGATGCATATTTATAAAATTTGTAAATTTTAAGTTTTGAAAAGTTTTAGGAGTCGTCAATGAAGATTAAACCGCTTTATATTTATATAGGGGTAATTGTTGCAGCCGTAGTGTTCCTGATAGTGTTTTCCACGACAAATAATAAGAAATCAGAAAATAGCAGGCAGATGCCTCAGGATGAGGTCCATCAGGGCTTGAAGGGCGATAAAGGTCCTTCGGCAGCAGATTTGGGGGAAGACATTAAGCAGAAGATGGCAACCTTGAAGAGCAATTATGAAAAAAATCCCGATGACACGCTGAAAGCAAGAGAATATGCTGAATTCATGGCTTCAGCTCATAAACCGGAGCTGGCAATTCCAATTTTCGAAAATATACTCAAAAAGGGCCCGAAAAGAACAGACATAAGATTTTCGCTCGGTCTGGTTTATTATAACAAGGGGGATTTCAACAAGGCTGAAGAACTCGTAAACAGTGTTCTTACTTACGATAAAAAGAATGTTCAGGCAAAGTATAATCTGGGTGCAATTGCAGCAAGCAGGGGAGATGCCGCAAAAGCAAAAAGCATATGGCAGGAAATAGTTAGGAACTATCCAAATACAGAGTTTTCCACCATGGCCCAGGAAGCCATACAGATGACAGGGGCTAAATAAGAAAAGCCCGATTTTTATGCACTGAATCGGCCTTTAATGACAAAATTTCCTTCTTTTCTCTAATTGGAATTATATCTATATTTAACAGCCAAATTTTAGACTCATGGTTGAATACGTTGGAGCAATACATATTCATTCGGTTTTCTCAGACGGTTCTGGAGAAGTAGCTGATATTGCTGCTGCGGCTGATGAAGCGGGCTTAGATTTTATTATTCTGACGGATCACAATACCCTTAGAGCTCTTAAAGAGGGATATGAAAAGTGGTACGGCAGAACCCTGCTTTTAGCCGGATGTGAGATTAACGATAAGGAAAATAAAAACCATTATCTGGCTTTTAATATCCAGGAGACATTCTCGACGAGGCTTCCGGCAAGAGAAATAGTGCGGAAAGTTAAGGAATCCGGGGGCATCGGCTTTATTGCCCATCCGCATGAAAAGAGGACCTCAATGAAAGAGCATCCCTCATATCCATGGACTGAATGGGATACGGAGGATTTTACCGGTATTGAGATCTGGAACCACATGTCGGAATGGATGGAAAGACTCACAGAGGAAAACAAGTACCAGTGTTTTATGCATCCTTTGCGCTCAATAATTGCCCCACAGGCTGAGACTCTGGAACTTTGGGACCGCCTGAGCTCGCAAAGAAGAGTAGTGGGAATTGGCGGTGTTGATGCACATGCTCATAAAGTTAATCTGCTGGGGTTCTTTGAAGTTGAAGTTTTCCCTTATAAAGTGTTGTTCAAATCGATCAGAACTCATATTTTAGCATATGAGAAAATAGAAAATGAAGGCAGTCCCGAATCGGTACTGAAAGCCAGACATGTTATTTATGAGGCTCTCAAAACCGGAAGGTGCTTTATTGCTAATTATTATCATGCTGATGCCTCAGGCTTCAGATTTTTTGCTGAAGCGGGAAATAAAATTTACCAGATGGGAGAAGAAGTTCCCCTTACGGATAATACGAGGCTGAGGGTGATGCTGCCGAACTTGAGCGGAGAGATCAGGCTCATAAGAAACGGCGCCATTTACGACAGTCTGGAAAATATTGACGCCGAGTTCCATATTGCTGAACCGGGGGCCTACAGGGTGGAAGTTTATCTGGAAAAGAAGGCCTGGATTTTCTCAAATCATATCAGTGTGAAAGGAAATCCGGCAGTTCAGGACATTATTTAGATAAATAAAGCTTTGCTTGATAAATTTTTGTATTTTACTTCAGGTATGCGCCCATAGTTCAACTGGATAGAACGTCGGATTCCGGTTCCGAAGGTTGGGGGTTCGATTCCTCCTGGGCGTACAAATCAGCAGGGAAAAGGCTTAAGAGCCTTAAAAACAGAATACTTTGATAAGAGATTTATTTTATATTTTAATCGGGAGATGAAAAGTGCTTACAAAAAGGAAACATATTTCCAAAAAGGAGATGAAAGAAGACAGGCTTGTCACTTCTTACTATCAGGCGGTTAAATTTTTCGACCAATACAAGTCACAGCTCTATATCTATGCAGTTGTATTCGTTGTTGTTGTGGCTGGAGTATACTGGTATATGAGCCAAAAGGCAGCCAAAAATGAAAAAGCTAACGTGGAACTCTCCAGGGTAATGGGCTTATATGATTCCGGGGCTTATCAGGAAGCAATTGATGGCAGAGCCGGCACTAACGTCATTGGATTAAAGAAAATTGTTGAAGAGTATGGCAGCACCGAAAACGGGGAAACAGCCAAGATATTCCTTGCAAACTCTTATGACATGCTGGGCAAGTTCGACGATGCATACAAGTATTACAATGACTATAGCGGAAGCAGCGATATGTTTAAGGCCGCTGCTTTAGCCGGAAAGGCCAGCTATTTTGAAGCTAAGAATGAACTTGAAAAAGCAGCAGACTCATTCAGGGATGCAGCTCACGTTTCCAAGGAAAACGTGAATAATGCAGATTACCTGCTCAATGCCGGAATTGATTACTTTAAGTCCGGTGCCGCTGAAAAAGCAATGGAGCAGTTCAAAAAAGTAAAAGATGAGTACAAGACCTCTATTGCCGCAAGAGAGGCCGATCAGTACCTGGCACTGAGCAAATAAGCAGTAAAGAGTTTTTAAGGCCGTGGTTAAAATCACGGCTTTTTTATTTTTGTATACCGGTGTCCTGTTTTATTCGCTTTCCTCTCCATAAGACACTGTAACTACAGCATTTGCCAACAGCCTGTATGCTTCTTATTTCTTGACTTTATAGGCGTTCATAACTATATTTTTCTTTTCAATAATAATAATTTTAGGAAATTATGGCAGATACATCAGATTTCAGAAATGGTTTAATCATTAAATTTAAAAATGATCTTTATACTATCACAGAGTTCCAGCACGTTAAACCTGGCAAAGGGGGAGCTTTCGTTCGTACAACCCTTAAGAATTTAAGGAACGGGAAAGTACTTGATAATACTTTCAGAGCCGGTGAATCGATAGAAATTGTAAGAGTTGAAAGAAGAAAATACCAGTTCCTTTATAAGGAACCAGCCGGCCTGGTATGTATGGACAATGAGACCTACGAACAGATAACCATCCCCACAAACCTTTTCGACGAAGGTGTACGCTTCTTAAAAGAAAGCGAAGAAGTTGATATACTCTTCAACGGATCAGATATTGTGACAGTTGAAATTCCCATTTTTATTAATCTTAAAGTAGTTGAAACCGAACCCGGTTTCAGGGGCGATACAGCTACAAACGCAAACAAGCCGGCAAAGCTGGAAACCGGAGCAAGCATAAACGTACCTTTATTTATTAACGAAGGTGACGTTCTCAGGGTTGACACTAGAACCGGTTCATACGTTGAAAGAGTTAAACAATAAAACAAAGGAAATGATGGATTTAGAGCTCATAAAAAAACTTGTAAAAATGATTGATACCAGCGGAATTACAGATTTCTCTGTAGAAGATGGTGAAACAAAAATAAAGATATCCAAAAGAAGTTCCGGAGGCCAGGTCTATACGCATCCCGTTATGCAAACCTCTCAAGCAATGCCGGAATCTATTGCCCCGACAAGGAAGGGAACACCCGCAGCAGAAAAACCAGCGGAGGCTTTGCCTTCGAATCTGCACGAAATCCGTTCTCCGATTGTAGGCACATTCTATAGGGCGCCAGCACCTGATGCCGATCAGTTTGTGAAAATGGGCGACAGCGTTACACCGGGGAAAATTCTTTGCATAATTGAAGCCATGAAGCTGATGAATGAAATTGAGTCGGATGTATCGGGTAAAATAGTCAAGGTTTTGGTGGAAAATGGCAAAGCTGTTGAATACAACCAGCCTTTATTCTTGATAGAGGTTTAGGTCCATTACAAGTTAATTTGAGGTTTAATTGTTCAATAAGATTTTAATTGCAAACCGGGGTGAAATAGCTCTCCGTATAATAAGGACTTGTAAAGAACTCGGGATTAAAACAGTAGCTGTTTATTCGGAAGCTGACAGGGACTGCCTTCACGTAACGTTTGCTGACGAGGCTGTGTGCATTGGTCCTGCACTTGCAAAGGAAAGTTACCTTAACATCTCACGCATTATTTCTGCAGCCCAGGTTACAGGCGCCGATGCCATCCACCCGGGATACGGGTTCCTGGCCGAGAATGCGGACTTTTCTGAAATCTGCCAGGAAGTAAATATCAAGTTTATAGGCCCTTCACCAGAAATGATCAAGGCCATGGGTGACAAGGCATATGCTAAGGATACCATGAAAAAGGTCGGTGTTCCTGTTGTACCCGGGAGTGATGGACTGGTAAAAACTTTTGAAGAAGCCGAAATTGTTTCTTCCAGGATCGGCTACCCTGTAATCATCAAAGCTACGGCAGGCGGAGGCGGTAAGGGAATGAGGATCGCAAGTGACGATGCTGCGCTTCAAAAAGCCTTTCAGACAGCCCGTAGCGAGGCCGGCTCGGCCTTTGGCAATGCCGAGGTATATATTGAAAAATACGTTGAGAACCCGCGCCACGTTGAAATCCAGATCCTAGGCGACCAGTTTGGGAACGTTTATCATTACGGGGAACGAGACTGCTCGGTTCAAAGAAGACATCAGAAACTGATTGAAGAATCACCTTCTCCTGTTGTTGACGAAGAGATAAGACGTAAGATGGGGGAAGCCGCAATATTAGGCGCCAAAGCGGTTAATTACGAAGGTGCCGGAACATTTGAGTTCCTCCTGGATAAACATAAGAATTTTTATTTCATGGAAATGAATACCCGTATACAGGTGGAACATCCTGTTACGGAAATGATAAACGGGGTTGACCTCATTCGTCAGCAGATTAGGGTTGCCGCGGGCTTAAGTGTTGATACACTTCCGCCAAGCGAGCCCAACGGCCACAGCATCGAATTCAGAATTAATGCCGAAGATTCTGAAAATGGATTCAGGCCTTCGCCGGGTAAAATAAATTCGCTTCATTTTCCGGGTGGATTCGGCGTAAGGATCGATTCACATATTTATCAGGATTATATTGTTCCTCCCAATTACGACTCCCTCCTGGCAAAACTGATTGTCTGGGGAAAAGACAGGGAGCATGCAATTGCAAGGGCGCGCAGAGCCCTGGAAGAGCTGACAATAGTGGGAATCAAAACAACAACCGATTTCCACCTAAAGGTATTAGAAGATGAGAGGTTCTTAAGCGGTAATTTTGATACAAGCTTTATAGATAAATTTCTTACAAAATAATTTTAGAGGTTAATATGAACGTTCCGGAAAACTTAAAGTACACAAAAGATCATGAATGGATATCTGTAGAAGGTAACGTGGGAACAGTTGGAATTACAGACTATGCCCAGGGAGAATTAGGCGACGTGGTTTTTGTTGATATCGATCCCAACATTCAGGAAGTTAAAGATGGCGAATCTTTTGGTACAATTGAAGCTGTTAAGACTGTAAGCGATATGTATGCGCCCTGCAGCGGCAAAGTACTTGAACTGAACAAGAAACTGGCTGATGATCCTCAGCTCGTAAACTCAGATCCTTACGGTGAAGGCTGGATGGTTAAAATTGAGGTCTCCAATCCTGCAGTTTTAAACAACCTTTTAAGCGCCGAAGATTATAAGCAGCTTGTAGGACAGGGTCACTAAGTTAGAGATTCACATAGAAAATGAACAACTAAAAACAAAATCTGTTGAATAAACGGATTTTGTTTTTGTTATTTTAAATGAATGCTAATTGCCTCTGGTTAAGCGCCTGCATGACAGAAGGCAGATTAAAAATAAATTGTCAATTAAAGAAGTTCTAAAGAATGAAAGAAGAAGTAATCCTCATACTCGATTTCGGGAGCCAGTACACTCAGCTTATTGCAAGACGTATCCGTGAAAGCGGGGTTTATTCAGAAATACATCCTTACAGCCTGAGCCCGGAAAAAATAATGGAATTGAACCCGAAAGGCATAATCCTCTCAGGCGGTCCCTTAAGCGTTTACGATAAGAATGCTCCATACCTGAATAAGGAAATTTTTAACTGGGGAATTCCGGTTCTCGGTATCTGCTATGGCCTTCAGCTCATCGGCAAAACCCTGGGCGGCAAAGTTGAGCCTGCATCGAGCAGGGAATACGGAAAGGCAAGACTGAAACTTTCTTCAGAGAGCAGGCTCTTTCAGGGCGTAAGCGACAACTCGGTTGTATGGATGAGTCATGGGGATTATCTTACAGGCGTTCCGGATGATTTCAAGGTTACAGCTACATCTGAAGATTCACCAATATGCGCCATGTCCGATGAAAAGAAAAATATCTATGGCGTGCAGTTCCATCCCGAGGTTGCCCATTCTACCGAAGGTAAAAAGATACTTGATAATTTTCTTTTTAATATCTGCGGTCTAAAGGGCGAATGGACCCCAAAGCATTTTATTGAAACCAGCATAAGCGATATTAAAAACCTGATCGGGGATAAAAAAGCCATCTGTGCATTAAGCGGAGGGGTAGATTCGTCAGTTGCTGCTATTCTTGTCAGTAAGGCTATAGGCGAGAACCTGATCTGTATACACGTGGATACAGGCCTCATGCGTAAAGATGAAAGCCGGCTGATTGTGGAGATGTTCCAGAATAATTACAAGCTTAATCTTATTCACGTTGATGCTTCTGAGATCTTTCTTGAAAGGCTTCAGGGCGTTACCGATCCGGAGAAGAAGAGAAAAATCATTGGCAATACATTTATAGAGATTTTTGAAGAAGAAGCCAAAAAGTTCAAGGATGCGGGATACCTCGTGCAGGGTACTTTATATCCTGACGTAATTGAGTCTGTTGCCGTAGTAGGATCCTCTGTTACGATTAAGACGCACCACAACGTCGGAGGCCTTCCGGAGAAAATGAACCTGAAACTTATAGAACCCTTCCGCAAGCTTTTCAAGGATGAGGTAAGGAAAATAGGGCGTGAACTGGGGCTTCCTGAGAGCTTTATAGAACGTCATCCGTTCCCGGGTCCCGGACTGGCAGTAAGGATACTGGGGGATATCACAGAGGAAAAACTTGCTATTTTAAGAGAAGCTGACGATATTTTTATTAGTGAAATTAAAAGGGCCGGCTTATATAATAAAATCTGGCAGGCATTTGCAGTCCTCCTTCCGGTGCAGACCGTCGGAGTTATGGGAGATGCCCGTACGTACGAAAACGTGGTTGCCCTTAGAGCCGTAACCTCAACAGATGGAATGACAGCTGACTGGTACCCATTTGAGGCTGAATTTCTGGCTGGTGCTTCAAACAAGATCATTAGGAACGTGCGCGGCATTAACAGGGTCGTTTATGATATCAGTTCCAAGCCGCCTTCAACAATTGAGTGGGAATAAAGAGTGTTACATTTGGAGTATAAATTAAAGAAAGCTTCCGATTACGAAGCCCAGGGTAAGTTTCTTCATGCAATTCAGGTATATACTGAAATAATTGCAGAAAACCCGGAGCATACACTGTCCTATATTAAACTGGCCAGCCTGTACGACAAGATGAGGAATTTTAATGCTTCAGTTAAGCTGCTGAACCATTATATAACAAACGTTTCCGACGACAGCGAGATCAGGCTTTACCTTGGACAGATGCTGATCAAGTATTCAATGTGGGATGACGCCATAGACGCGCTTTCCATATTTAATCCCGAGGAGCATCCTATACATTTCTTCTTCCTGGGCTATGCATATTTTATGCTAAAGGAATTTGAAATAGCCAGGATCAATTTTCAGAACTACATGCAGAAGAGTACAAGTACGGAATTTCATTTTGAAGCCGATATATACCTGGCTAAAATTGAGATTGAGCTGCAGAATTATGATGAGGCGCTGAATGCTGTAAAACAGGCCGAGGAACTCTTCAGTAACAGCTGGGAAGTGCACCTTCTATACGGCATTATATTCTATTCAAAAGGAATGCATTTCCATGCCGTAACCTCAATTGAAAAGGCCCTTAAGATAAACAGCAGGGAAATTTCACTCCATGAATGGGCAGGGAAGGCTTATTTACAGCTGGGCGACTATCCCTCCGCAGAAAAACACCTTTCCGAGTACGTTTCTAATGCAGATGCCAGCAGCGAAGCCTATACTTTCCTGGGACTTGCCTGCCTTAACACTCAGAAAGTTAAGGATGCCGGGAGCTATTTTGAAATGGCTCTAAACCTGGACCCCAAAAACCAGGTGGCTCTGGACGGAAAGAAAAAATGCAAGCAGTAAGAGAACAGAGCTTTGAAAACTGGCAGATAAAAATCTTTTGTATTATTGCTTTTTAATACTTTTTTAATCACTTTTAGTGAGAACTTTTCCTTAAAATTAAGGATCCGGTATGCTGAAAGTAAAGGATCTGCCTCTTGATGACAGGCCCCGTGAAAAGCTGGTCCTCCGGGGTCCCCAGAGCCTGAGCGATACGGAGCTTCTGGCAATACTGCTCCGCGTAGGTACAAAAGGCCAATCGGTCATTGAATTGGCTCAGGAGCTGATGAATAAGTATGCCAGCCTGGCCGTTCTGGCATCTTTATCCGTAGCAGCACTCAGGAAAGGACGCGGCATTGGACAGGACAAGGCCGCCACGCTAGTTGCCGTTTTTGAACTCAGCCGCCGCATATCTTCACAAAGTAAACTCTCATTCAACAAAAAAATTACAGGCCCCAAAGACATTGCCGACATATTTATACCCATATTGCGCGATGAAATGAAAGAACGCTTTATGGTTTTATGCCTGAATTCCTCAAATAAGATCATAAAAGAGGAGGTAATTTCGGTCGGAAACCTGAATTCGAGCATTGTGCACCCAAGAGAGGTTTTTAAAGTTGCAATTGAGAACAATTCTGCTAACATTATATTAATGCATAACCACCCGAGCGGCAACACTGAACCGAGCAATGAGGATATTTCTATTACAAAACGACTTGTAGAGGCTGGAAAACTGATGGATATACACGTTTTTGACCACATTATACTGGCAGGTAACTCTTATCTCAGCTTTACCGAGGAAAGATTAATATAAACAAATTTTAATTGAAATAATTCAAAAATTAAAAGTTAAAATATACTTGACATAGACAGCTTATTTTGATAATATATTATTAGTTCTTTCGGAAATTTTTTTAAATTAAAATTATTAGGAGGAAGCATATGACCAAATCTAAAGGTCTCATTGTGACTATGCTGCTGACAGCCGGGATGATTGGATTTGCGGGGTGCAGCGGCCGGGTAAATGATGAAGAAATGGCACAACTTGAGTCATTAAGACAGGAAGTTAACACACTTAATTCTGACGTTACATCACTTAGAAGTGAAAGAACCAGGCTTGAGAGAGAAATTGGCGAAAAAAATGCCAAATTAGAGCAGTGTGCAAGGGACAAAGAAGAAACCAAGAGTAACTTGGAAAAATTACCCAAGTAATCAATTAAAAGAATATGAATTTCATCGGAGGAAAATATATGAAAAAATTTAATTTGATCCTGGGAGTTTTTGCACTTCTGGTATTCCTTGCTTCAAGTGCTATGGCCCAGGAAAATTTGAAGAAAGAAGACTGGCAGAATGAGATGAACCGTCTTAATGAACAGAAGCAGTCACTTACCAAGGAACGTGATTCTGTACAGGGTGAAGTCAACAGACTGAAATCTACCAGCGTTCAGAGTTTTGATGATTGTATGAATGAACTTTATGCCTCAGTAGGGACAACCAGAGGTGATGTTGAGAATTTTAGAAGGGCCGTAAGCGAATTAAACGGCAGAATCATGAGAAAAGAAAGCCCTAAGACTGACAGGCAGAGAGAGCTGGATTCATTAAAGGCTATGAGAGTCAGCGCTTTACCTGAATTCTTTGACAAAGTCCACAATCAGATGCAGAGATCCCTTGATGCATGGAATGACATTCCACCCGAAAAGAACTACACTGTAGTTAGAGGCGACTGCCTGTGGAACATTGCAAAGAAAAAAGATGTTTATAGTAATGCTTTTGCATGGCCGAAAATTTATCAGGCAAACAGAGACCAGATTAAGAATCCTGATCTGATTTATCCGAAACAGGTATTCAAGATCCCGAATCTGACTGAAGATGAAAAAGCTCAGTATGAAAAGATGAGAAGAAACTATAAACCTGCTCCTCCACAGCAGACCACAAAGGAAGAAACAGGAAATACTACAAAGTAATAAATTTTAATGTTTAGCTTTGTACAGAGGTTTAGCCCTTTTCATTTTGCGATGAAGAGGGCTTTTTATATTTAAAGACTTGGAATGGAAATAGGAAATGACGCAAATTGAAAAAATACTTACGCTGGAAAACGTTGATATGCTCTCTTTGCTCGGAATGAACGATAACAATATCAAGCCGATCGAGGACAGGTTCAATACATCCATTACCGTGCGCGGTGAGAATGTTTACATTAAGGGTGTCCCCGAGGAAATTGATGCCGTTGAGAAGATCTTTAAGGAGATGATTTATGTGCTCAACACCACTGGAAATCTCCGTTCTTCGGATGTAACAACAATAATGGAACTCACACTCCAGGGCAAGGAAATCATCAGCGAAAAAGAATATGATACAATTGTACTTTATTCCAAAAATGACGTTGTTAAGGCAAAAACCCCGACGCAGATTAAGTACTTTCAGGCGGTTAAAAAACAGGATATCTGCTTTGCCATTGGTCCTGCAGGCACGGGAAAAACCTATCTTGCCGTGGCCTTTGCAGTTGCAGCGCTGAAAAAGGGGCTTGTCAGTAAGATCGTCCTGGCACGCCCGGCAGTTGAAGCAGGCGAAAGCCTCGGGTTTTTACCGGGTGACTTCAGGGAGAAGATAGATCCCTATCTGAGGCCTCTATATGACGCTCTGGACAACATGATGCCTTCGGATAAGCTTAAAAGCTACATTGAAAAAGGCGTCATCGAAATTGTACCTCTGGCATATATGAGAGGCAGAACCTTAAACAACGCTTTTGTCATTCTCGATGAAGCTCAGAATTCAACCAGCATGCAGATGAAGATGTTTCTGACACGTCTTGGACCTAACTCAAAGGCCATTATAACAGGCGACATAACACAGATAGATCTTCCTACAAAGATTGTAAGCGGACTCGTGCAGATTCAGGATATTCTCAAGGATGTGGAAGGCGTTGGATTTGTTTACTTTGATAAGGGTGACGTTGTACGTCATAAACTTGTAAAAGATATTATTAATGCTTATGAAAAATTTCAGACCGGAGGAGAGAAAGAGTCTTAAGGCTCTTTCTCCGCCTTCTGCCTGATTTGTGCTACTTGCTTTCTTTCTTACTTTCTTCCCAGTACTTATCCATTTCCTCCAGATTGGAATCTGAAATGTGCCTGCCGGTTTCCCGGATTTTCTTCTGAACGTAATCGAAACGGCTGATGAATTTTTCATTGGTTCTTCTGAGTGCATTTTCAGGGTTCACACCTAAAAATCTCGCATAGTTTACCAGGGAGAAGAAAACGTCTCCGATCTCTTTTTCCAGTTCGTCTTTATT
>JBLNAZ010000225.1:0-5323 GCA_050259615.1 Syntrophomonadaceae bacterium
CATCCATCCTCTGCTTTCAGGATTAGGAATAAATGCGTCCATTTCCACTACCATTGGGCGATTGTTATTTCTTTCAAATAGAGGTATGATATGACAGCACCAAATAAGAGGTGCTAAACAAAATGCAGTCCCGGGCGATCTCATGTGAGAGGCATACTCCGGGGAGTTCAGTTCAACATATTTTAATTTATTTTTACTAAATGTTTTAGTGAAAGGATAATAAAATGAGACACGTATTTTTAGCAGCATTGCTGGCAGCAGCATTTGCATTTACGAGCTTAAATGCACAGAACGCAACATCACGTCTTCAGAAACAGCATGAAGTATCAAAGTTTGTGAAGAATCATTTGCCCTCCTCAATAGAAATGATAAACAAGGCCCTTGAAAATAAACAGTATAACATGAAGCTTTCAGCCCTTCAGACCATAAGGCAGCTGGAACAGCTTTTTCCGGAAGAATCCTTCAGCAGTCTCATTCAGCCACTGATAACAATTGTAAACGATAATAATGTTGAGACAGAGACACGCGCACTGGCAGCCATAACACTTGATCAGCTTCATTCCGACAAGGGCGACGAGGCCCTGTTCTTAGTCGGACAGAACTGCGATGACGCAACCATCAAAAATTTATGCCGGGCAATTTCCAGAGTAACGGATGATACTTTCGTTAACGCATCACAGATAAGATAACGGCCGGTTTAAAATACATTGCAAGATAAAAAATCCCACAATTGCCAACTTGTGGGATTTTTTATTTTCAGAGCTATCAAATTCATAATTTCATAAAACAATAAAAGGACACTGTTGTACAATTAGGACGTGCTTATATCTTGCTATGTTATTTCAAATATGCTATCTTCAACCTGAATCCATAGTGAGGAAAATAGACAAAGTCAGGTATTTAATAATAATGTGGAGGTATTTTATGAAAAAGATACCCGTTGTAGTAATAGAAGATAACTGGCTTCTTCGTGAAAGTATTAAAGACATGATTGCGCAGGAGAAGGACTTTAAGTTATTGGCTGAATGTGAAAATATAAACTGTATTCCGGCAAGCCTTGCCGGTGCAACACAGGTGCCGCCGGTGATACTTTTAGAGCTTGGTAATTGTAATGAGAAGGGTCTGCTGCTGGTTAAAGCTGTAAAAACAGCCTTACCGGAAGCGAAGATAGTTATTATGAATCTGCTTCCAAAGCAGGAAGATATTCTGCAGCTGGTAAGCTGCGGAGTTGAGGGTTTTATTCTAAAGGATGCGGCAAGTGAAGAGTTTGTGACGACTGTAAGAACAGTCTTTGAAGGGGAAAAGGTTTTGCCTCAGCGTCTTACAAATATGCTCTTCTCACAGATTATTGAACAAGGCAACGGCAGTGAAATACCGCTGCTAATGGAATCGGCAAATTTAAGTTCACGCGAGAGGCAAATAATACGCTTAGTGGCTGACGGGCTTACAAATAAGGAAATAGCGCAGCAGTTAAATCTCTCGAGCTTTACGGTCAAAAGCCATGTGCACAATATATTAAAGAAACTGGCGCTCAGAAAGCGGATGCAGATTGCCAGGATTGCGGCTCTGCAGGAAATAAAATAGTTTTGAGAGATCCATAAGTTTCCGCCCTATGGTTGCCATTCCGTGAGTATCGCCCTCTCTATGCTTCATCTGCAGTTACGGAAAATAAATTATTGACGAAAAGGGATAATTATATGCGAACGCAATTGTGCTAATAATCACAAAATGCGGCATGCATCAATAAATGCATCCTCTTCATTTGCTTTTCTCTTGACAAATGAGATGCTTTATCTTATACTATTTTCAGTTTATTCTTTTTAACCCGGGCACTTAATTTGGGTAAACTGAAAATCCAAATATCTTAATAAAGGGATATCACAATAAACCGTTATAAAGATTCTCACTTTCCCTGCCGGGAATTTACGATGATAAAGTTAACTATCTCCTTTTGAAATAATTCATAGGACTAAAATTGAAATATCTATTCGGTATTATTCTGATGCTGGCTATTTCTTTATGTTCCTGCTCAGCGCACCGGGCCTCCAAAGACGATTCCGCAAAGGCAATTCTCACTCACAACATTACAATTGGTGAAAGCGGAGGATTTACAGGTTACAACAGCGGCTACTTTATTGATTCAACCGGGCTGGTTAAAAGTTTTGAAGGGATAATTATGCCGGATACCCTCCGGAAAGCAAAGGGGAAGCTTAACGCAGGACAGATACAAAAAGTTAACAAACTCATCACAGAACTCCTGAAGACAAAATATTCAGAAAAAGGAAATTTGACTTCATACATTACACTTCGCAAAGATGGCACAACAACAAGTTACTCCTGGCCTGGTCCCTCCCCTGCCGGGGACGTACCTGAACCAGTAAGCAGGTTTTTCTCTGAAGTCAAAAGTATAATTAATTCACTTTAGAAAACATGAGGAAGGATGGAGATGCGAATATTTTTATATTTTTTAAATTTCGTTATTCCGGGTTTTCTGATTTTTGGGGCGAATGGCGGAGTTAAAGTTAAAAACAGCAGTGTAAGTTTCAGTCAGCACAACAGGATGAAAGGATTAAGTGTACTTCAGGCCTCTGCAGGCCATGAGCTTAAGGTAAAATGGAACGGGTTTAATTCCACGCCGGCTTTTGTAAGCGGCAGACTTACGGCTCCTGGTTATGCCTCTTCCACTCAGCTGCCTGCTGAGGGGATAAGGTTCCTTTCGGAAAACAAAGACCTTTTTGGATTGCAGGCACCCGAAAAGGAGCTGGTGCCTGTTTCATCAATTACAGACAATCTTAAAATGACTCACGTAAAATACGAGCAGAGAATTAATGGTATTAAAGTTTATTACAGCGACATAATTGTCCATTTTAATTCCGACGGTTCAATTGAATCCGTAAACGGCAGCTACGTTCCAACACCGGTAATAAATACAACGGCACAGATTTCACCGGATGCTGCAGTTTCAATTGCCGCAGGGAAGGTTGATTACCTCCCTTCCTCAAAAAAATCCGGGCTTGTGGTTTATCAGAAAAATAATGTGCCCGTTCTGGCCTATGAAGTAAATCTTCCGGGAAAATATTTTCCGATGATGACATTATTTATTGATGCGCAGACCGGAGAGGTAATAAGGAAAGATGACGGAATCCGCTATGACGGTCCTGCAAAAGGAATAGGGATCGGTTTGAATGGAACGGTTAAAAATATAGAGACTTATTTATCGGGCGGGAAATATTACCTTATAGATGCCACACTGCCGATGTATATGCCCCCGGTTGACAGTCTGCGCGGTATAATTCAAACGTATGATGCGCTTAATGATACAGCGGGAAACGGATACCAGAAAGCAAAATTTGTCACTGATCCGAACGGGGATAATAATTTTAACGACAACGCAGGTCTTAAAGCTGCTGTTGACGCACACGTTTATTCAAGAATAGTATATAATTTTTACAAGTCACACTTTAACAGGAACAGCTTTGATGATAAAGGAGGTTCACTGACAAATGTCGTGCATTTTAAGGACAAATATAACAACGCTTTCTGGAACGGTCAGCTCATGTCGTATGGTGACGGCGACGGGCAGAAATTCAGCAATCTTGCCGGTGCGCTTGACGTAACAGGCCATGAGATTACGCACGGCGTAATTCAGTATACAGCCAATCTGGCATATGAGCTTCAGCCGGGAGCAATAAATGAATCAATTGCAGATGTATTCGGCTCTCTGATTGATTCAACCAACTGGTTAATGGGAGAGGACATATACACACCCGGAATTGATGGCGACGGGCTGCGCAATATGGCTGACCCCCATAATGGAAAAGAACACGGCCAGTCGGGATGGCAGCCTGCCAATTTCAGTGAATTAGTAGTGGTTGATAATGACGAGGCACACGACTGGGGCGGGGTTCACGTAAACTCCGGGATTCCGAATAAGGCTTTTTATAATGCAGCCACTGCAACAAGCCGGTGGAAAGCGGGACAGATATGGTACCGGGGCCTGACAGTTTACCTGACAAAAAACTCGCAGTTTTCTGACCTCAGGCTTGCATGCGTAAATGCCGCAAAGGATCTTTATGGCGATGCTTCAGCTGAACAAAAAGCAGTAGAGGACGCCTTTACAGAGGTTGGAATAGGTGATGCACCGCCCGAGCCGACTTCAACTGAAATGGTATATGATGACGGCGATCCGGGCATAAATATTTATGAGCCCGAAAACAACTGGTTCATAGGAGAACGTTTTTCACCCGCAGGAAATAATTACACAATAACAAAAGTCCAGATTTATTATAACGGAGATAAAAACAATCTCTATAACAGCACAATTAAACTCGCTATTTTTGGGGCAGATCCGGCAACAGGACTTCCCGGCGATGCATGGCTTGCGCCACAGGGTGTAACTGCCGGCGGCACAGGCTGGCAGCCATTCAAAATTTATGGCGGAGACCCAAAATCGGGCGATTTTTATGTGGCTGTTTTCTACGATGCAACAAGCTGTCCGCTTCTGGGGGCAGATAATCCTCCGGGAAACGGCAGGACATATGAATATGACCCTATAAATAACATATGGTATAAAATGGTTACGCCGAACGATTACACAGTATTTATGAGGGCAACAATCCAGTCGGTTACGGCTGTTACAGAAATTGATTCCAGGATTCCGTCCAGGTTCAGTATGGAACAGAATTATCCGAATCCATTTAATCCGACCACCACAATACGCTATTCCCTTCCGGCGGGAACTGATGTAAAGGTAGTGGTTTATGACATTTCAGGGCGCCGCGTAGCCGAGCTGGTTAATAACTTTCAGGCGCCCGGCACATACAATGTAACGTGGAACGGCATGAATGACATGGGAGAGAGGGTTTCGAGCGGAATATATTTCTGTAATATCAGAGCGGGCAATTTTGAAAAGACCACAAAGATGAACCTGCTGAAATAATATAAATCATTTTTTATAGAGGCCCGAAACCTTCTCAGGTTTTGGGCCTTCATTTTCAAATACCTCCATATCTTAAAACAAACCCGTATGGAATAAAGGCGATCATTTATAGTAATCTCCCCTATTAAGGTCATTTCGTTATTTCTCCAGAATCATCTTCTTAGCCATGCTCACAGAAGGAGTAGACAGCCTGTAAAAATATACTCCGCTTGGAAATTCCTCAGCAGAAAAAGTCAGACTGTAGGTACCGGCAGCTAATTCCTCATTCAGAAGCATTTTTACTTCTTTGCCCAGTATGTTGTAAATTATAACTTTTACCATTTCATCTTTAGGCAATGAGAAAGCAATTACAGTTACAGGGTTAAACGGGTTAGGATAGTTCTG
>JBLNAZ010000226.1:0-16923 GCA_050259615.1 Syntrophomonadaceae bacterium
GAATGCGGGGGACCTATGGTTACAATTGCATCTATCTTATTATTTTTCAGGTACTCTTTACCCGCGGCTACAGCCTTAGGGTACCAGCCGATCCTGGCGTCGGGCACAAAGAGGTTCATTCTGATCCAGATGGAAATTCTGTGGTTTAAGCTTTTATTTGTTTTTGAAATTGTTTCCGAAGCAACCAGAGGCTCATCCTGCGATTTGCCCAAAAACTTCCTGTACAGCCTGAATGGATCAAAATAGCCAGTTTTAATGACCCTGAGGTCCGGAGAGATTTCCTTCAGCAAGCTTTCATCCCTGGCTGAAAATGTATCCTCATCCACCGTCAGTACGGAAGGCTGCCAGCCTGAGTTGGGCAGGTATTTTATTATTTTAAGCGGCCAGTGCAGTGTAGCTTTGCCCGAAGGGGGCCAGAAAAATGTTATAAAGAGGACTTTTCTCATATTTTATCTTGAATTTCAGTTATTATTCAGGCAAATATACCATTGTTATTGCTATTTATTGTATATTTTTATTTACTTATCTTACGTTTAAATGAATTAAGTTTAAAAGAGTCAGGGCATCTTAACTGCTCACAAATAAAACAAAAAGTAGAATAATATGCTTCAGGAAAAATCTCGTTTCTCTACCTCCAGCGCCTTTTTTCTCAATGTTATTGGCATTGTAGTAGTTTTTATAGTACTTAAGTCGCTGGCAGAAATCTTTATTCCTTTTATAATTGCCTATTTTCTTTTTTTTGTTTTTTCACCTTTTAACAACTACCTGGAGCGCCTGAAGGTCCCTGCTTCGGCTGCAGTTATACTCGATATATTTATAATTATTATAGTTCTGGGGAGCTTTTCTTCTGTAATTGTAAACTCCTTCAGCAGGCTTGGCGAAGCGATGCCGGGCTATGAAGCCAAGCTTAACCAGATTGTATCCTCAACTGCAGGATCAATGGGAATTAAGGATAAGCAGTTTCTTAACTTCAGGATCACGAATCTTTTGCAGAGAATAGACTACGGTCCGCTTGCAGGCAACGTATTTTCCTCAACATTTTCATTTCTGGGAAGCTTTTTATTCGTGCTCTTCTTTTTCATTTTCATTATGTCGGGGCATAAAAATATTTACGGTGCCATTAAAAGGCGCTATCTTTTAAGTCATTTGCCCGAAGAGCTTAAGGGTGCTGATACAGAAGCCGGATCGGGCTTACAGGGAGCAAATCCTGCGTCAGGGCAGATATCAGAAAAATACCGTGCCAGGAGAGAAAAAGAGCAGACATTACAAAGTACTTTTCAGGAAATTACAGATCAGATTCAAAAGTATGTCATTGCAAAGTTTATAATAAGCCTTCTTGTAGGTGTTGCCACGGCAATAGTACTTCTTCTCTTTGGAGTTGATTTCGTGGTTGTTTGGGCCGTAATTACATTTTTGTTTAATTTTATTCCGAATATCGGTTCACTCATAGCAACAGTTCTTCCTGCCCTTATGACGCTTGTGCAGTACGGGTCGATTGGTTACGCACTTATTGTTGCCGCCGTTCTGGTTGTTCTGCATAATGTTTTTGGAAATGTAGTGGAGCCTAGAATTTTCGGACACAGGCTCGGCTTAAATCCCCTGGTAATTCTCCTTTCCCTGCTGCTCTGGGCTTACATATGGGGTATTGTCGGTGCAATACTGTCGGTTCCGCTGACGGCAATAATAAAAATCATAATTTCCAGGCTGGATTCACCTAATGCAAATTTCTTTAACGATCTGATGGGTGTCTGATTTTCATGTTTCCGGGATTAATATAGAATTTCCCGGGAAAAGATTAATTATCGGATGATTTTTTTGGTTTTATAGACTTAAATTATACTCTTTACTTTTCCTCCCCCGATTGCTATTTATGGTACTATTGATTTGCCCTTCCGGCAAGAATGTAGTATATTAAAAAGCCGACAGGATATCCCTTTTCCCCGGATGCTATATTTAAGGTTTTTGCTTCTTTTTTTGATTTTTTTAAAAAATCTTGAAAAAATTTTCCGAAAACGGTCTCCGTCACCATATATATAAGTATGGAAAGGATTTATTAATTGTTGCCAGGAAATGTCAACTATTTAGAAGGAAAGTAAATGAAGAATATTTCTACAACGCAGGGTGCTGGTAAAAGCCGTGACAGTCAGGTAATAAAAAACGTGAAATCGTACTTTTTGAATCCCGTAAAAGGAGGAATTTTCGGTTTTGCTGCTTTCTTCGGTCTTCTTTCGGGAATAAAATATTTCAGCTATTTAATAGGCAGCCAGCCGAAGTTCAGTCTGGACATTGCGGATGTAACGCTGTCGGTTCTGGGGTTTGTTCTGGTATTTCTGATAAAATTTCTGGAAAACTTTCAGGAAAAAGAGCCTGGAATTGAAAAATAGCCTTTAGAAAGAGAAAAACCCTGAAGAACTTCCTCAGGGTTAATAATTAAGCTTCCACGTTGCTGTTGAGTTTTTCTGCCCTGTCGGCAAGTTTCAGCTGTTCAATCAGCTCCGAAAGGTCCCCCTCAATTATATTTGACAGGTTATAAAGCGTAAGTCCAATTCTATGGTCAGTAACCCTGTTTTGCGGGAAATTATAGGTACGGATCTTATCGCTTCTGTCGCCGCTTCGGACGATGGATTTTCTCTGGGCTGCAATCACGTCGGTCTGCTCTTTCTGCTTCATGTCAAAAAGGCGCGCCCTGAGGACCTTGAGGGCTTTCTGTCTGTTTTTAAGCTGTGAGCGTTCATCCTGGCACTGCACAACAATACCGGTTGGGATGTGTGTAATTCTGATTGCGGTTTCAACTTTATTTACGTTCTGACCGCCGGCGCCGCCGCTTCTATAGACGTCGATTCTTAAGTCATTTTGATCTATATCCACCTGTACGTCTTCAACTTCAGGCATTACAACTACGGTAGCTGCCGAAGTGTGCACGCGTCCGTTAGTTTCCGTCATAGGGACTCTCTGGACGCGGTGAACGCCGTTTTCGAACTTCATATCGCCGTAGGCACCCTGTCCGTTCAAGGAAAACACAACTTCCTTTATGCCGCCCATTCCGGACTCGCTTAAATCAACAATTTCTTTTTTCCAGCCCCTGACCTCTGCAAACCTTGAATACATTCTGTAAAGGTCAAATGCAAAAAGCCCGGCCTCATCGCCTCCGGTACCGGCACGGATTTCCACAATAACATCTTTATTATCGTTGGGATCTTTGGGGATCAGTATGAATTTGATCTCCTCTTCCAGCTTTTCCTTTTCCTTCTTCAGGTCCTCAAGCTCAGACTGTGCAATTTCAGAAAGCTCCCTGTCCTCTCCAATTTCAATTATTTCCCTGTTGCCTTCAATGTCTTTAAGCACCTTATCGTAGCGGTCAAAAGCGTCCACCACTTCCAGGAGTTCGCTTCTTTCCTTGCTGAGTGAGACTATTTTTTCCTGGTTGTTGAGATTGGCGGGGTCTGCCAGCTGTTCATTTATCTTGTCGAATTTCTCTTTAATTGACCTTAATTTGTCGATCAGTTCCATCAATTCCTTCTTAATTTGAATACAAATATAGCAAACATATGCCTGAAAATCTAAGTAATAAGAAATCATTCACAGCCGACAGTGGCGCAACAACTCCCCGGGTAAAAAGGTTTTCTTCATGAAGGCTTAACCTAAAAAAAATCGCTTCTTGTTTTGTAAAAACCGGATTATATTTAGAATAACAAAATATCGGGATAAGAATGCTTGAAAAATGGAATGAAAGGTTTTCTGAAGAAGGCTACGCATACGGCAAAGAGCCGAACGCCTTCTTTAAGGAAGAAATTGATAAATTAAAGCCCGGGAAGCTTCTTCTGGTTGCCGAAGGCGAAGGGCGCAACGCCGTATACGCCGCCAGCCAGGGCTGGGCTGCGGATGCATTCGACTTCAGCCAGGCGGGAAAAGAAAAAGCCCTGAAGCTGGCAGAGGAATTTAATACGTCCATCAACTACACAGTTCAGGACCTGGAGCAGTTCTCTCCGCAGGAGAATTATTACGATGCAGCTGCAATTATCTACATGCACATTCCTGAAGAACTGCGCACAAAAGTTTGTCAGAAAGTTATCTCATCTCTGAAGACGGGCGGCAAAGTGATCCTTGAAGTCTTTGAAAAAGAGCAGGCCGGCAAATCCTCCGGGGGCCCGAAGGATCCTGAGCTCCTCTACTCTTTAGAAGACATTGTAAATGAGTTTACGGAGCTCGACTTCCAGCAGCTCAGCAAGGAAGTAATTGAGCTAAAGGAAGGCAAATACCATCAGGGTGAGGCAGTAGTAATAAGATTTACGGGCACGAAAGAGTAGTCCGGGACCTCACGAAATATCCCTCTTTTCCGGAATAATCCGCGCACTGGAAGCTCCTTAAAATTATCTTAAAAAAATATGGAAACTAATATTGACAAATTAGTTTCCATTTGTTAAATTGGAAACTAGATATACAATAATAGTTTCCAACGGAGTTCAAATGGAAGATAAGGAAAAGATACTCGTCTTTTCGCGCGATAAGTTTTTCAGGGAGGGTTTCTATAAAACCTCCATGGATGAGCTTGCACGCGAACTTAAGATGAGCAAGAAGACAATCTACAAGTATTACCCTTCAAAGGAGAACCTAATTGAGGAGGTGGTGGATAATCTGACGAAAGAATATTCGCAGAAGATCTCACAGGTGCTGGAAAGAAATATTGATGCCGTCAGTAAAATTCAGGAACTGCTCGGCATTCTAAGCAGCCTTTTCCTCAAGATCAGCGACCAGTGGCTCAAGGATATGCAGTACCATACACCCCACCTCTGGGAGAAAATTGACACCTTCAGGACCCGGATGATGTACAATAACATCGGCAAAATTTTCCTTCAGGGGGAAAAAGAAGGCCTCTTTGAAGAAAGGCCCGTGGAACTGCTTCTGGTAATTTTTATCTCCTCACTGCGGGCAATTGTAAACCCCGATTTTCTTCTGAACAATAAATTCTCCCATACCGAGGCGGTGGAACAGGCATTTCATATACTCTTAAACGGCATACTGACCGATAAGGGGGCAAAGACATTTAATAACTCAAAAAGCAGGATAAATAGATGAAAACCAAATTGTTAATGGGCATAATGAGTCTTGGACTTTTTGTCTGGGGCTGCGGAAACGGAAATGATAAAAATACAATTGATGCTTCAGGTACAATTGAGGCTACAAATGTAACTGTCAGCGCAAAAGTAGCCGGCCAGATCCGGAAAATATATAAAGACGAGGGGGATAATGTAAAGGCCGGCGATACACTTCTGACTGCCGATTATGACCTCCTTTCCATTCAGCTCGACCAGGCAGAGGCAGGAAAGGACTTTGCCGAAGCCCAGCTGAGGCTTTTAAGGCAGGGAGCCAGATCTGAAGACATCAGTCAGGCAGAGGAAAATTCCCGCCAGGCTCAGATTAACCTTGAACTGTCACAAAGGGATAAAGACAGGATGGCAAAGCTGTACGAGTCGAAATCCGTTACAAAAAAGCAGTACGAAGACGCCCTTTCAAAGTATCAGCTTTCGCAGGCTCAGTATAACGCCGCGCAGGAGAACCTGAAAAAAATGAAAAACTTCGCCCGTCCCGAAGAGATCCGCCAGTCGGAGGCAAACCTCAGGAAGG
The DNA here is from genome assembly GCA_050259615.1 of Syntrophomonadaceae bacterium. GTDB lineage: Bacteria > Bacteroidota > Ignavibacteria > Ignavibacteriales > SURF-24 > JAAXKN01. Next base: position 5,626 of record JBLNAZ010000226.1, read on the forward strand.
CAGAGGCAAGCGTGGACCTCCTGAAGAAAAATATTCAGGACAGCTATGTCACTTCCCCCATTAATGGAATACTTGTAAAGAAATTTGTGGAAGCCGGAGAAAGTGTAGGGCCCAACTCATCGCTTTTCAGGATTTCGGATCTGAGCGTTGTGGACCTGGTTATTTATGTTTCCGAAGAAGAGCTGGGAAAAGTAAAACTGGGGCAGAAGGCCGATGTATCTGTGGATGCATTTAAAAATAAAACCTTTGAAGGCAGGGTAATTTATATTTCTCCCGAGGCGGAGTTTACACCGAAAAACATACAGACAAAGGATGAAAGAACAAAGCTCGTCTTTGCAGTTAAAATTGAAATTAAAAATCCGGACTTCAGTCTGAAAGCCGGAATGCCTGCAGATGCAGTGATAAAGTACCAATAAAAAAAATTATGGAAACAACCATTAAAATAGAAGGCCTGAAGAAAAGTTTCGCCGATGTCATGGCCGTAAACGGCATTCGTCTGGATGTAAACAAGGGAGAAATGTTCGGTCTTGTCGGGCCCGACGGCGCAGGCAAAACAACAACAATCAGAATGCTCTGCGGCCTTATTGAGCCGGACGAAGGCTCGGCTGAGATACTCGGGCTTGATCTTGTAAAGCAGAGAAAAAGCATTACAAAGGATATAGGCTATCTCTCGCAGAAGTTCAGTCTTTACGGCGATCTTTCTGTGGACGAAAACATAGAATTCTTTGCAGATATCCACGGCGTCAAGGGCTATAAGGCGAGAAGAAATGAGCTCCTGGAGTTTACACGCCTTACAGACTTCCGCGACCGCCTGGCCGATAAGCTCTCAGGAGGAATGAAACAGAAGCTTGCCCTGGCCTGCACGCTGATTCACAAGCCGAAAATAATTTTTCTTGATGAACCGACTACAGGAGTGGATCCGGTTTCAAGGCGCGACTTCTGGAAAATTCTGGCAAGCCTCATCAGAGAAGAGATTACAATCTTTATGTCGACTCCATATCTGGATGAGGCCGAAAGGTGCAACCGCGTTGCACTAATGAATAAGGGGGAGATAATAAGTTTCGATACGCCTCAGAACGTCAAGGCCTCGCTGGACAAGGATGTAGTTGAAATAGTCTGCAATCCTTCACGCCAGGCATACAAAACAATTAAGGAAAAAACTCCTTTTGAAGTCCAGATGTTCGGCGACAGGATAGACGTAGTTGTAGATAACTGCGATGCTGACTGCAGCACAATAAAGGATCTTCTCGTAAAAGAGTCAGTTACAATTACGGACCTGAGAGTAGTCCCGCCCTCACTGGAAAACGTTTTTATTCATTTAATTTCAAGCGCAAAATAAATATAGGAATAAAGAATGAAGAAGATTTTATTTATAACACTTTTGCTGCCCGCAATTGTGTCTGCACAGGCTCAGAAGCTGACACTGCAGCAAAGCATTGAACTGGGTCTGAAGAACAGCAAGGACCTCAGAATATCGCAGTCCAAAACCATTTCGGCCGAAGGAAAGATCACGGAGGCAAATTCGCAGCTTCTGCCGCAGCTTAAATTTGCGGCAGGCTACACCAGGCTGAGCAGTGTTCCCCCGTTTGAAGTAAATATACCCTTTGCGCCTTCTCCGATAAAGATTTCAGACGTAATATTAAACAACTACGGTCTCAGGCTTTCACTTCAGCAGCCATTGTTTACGGGCTTAAGGCTGATGTCGCTTAAGAGTGCGGCCCAGTTAAACAGCAGGGCTGCCGGAGCGGACTATTCAAAAGACGTCAATGAGGCGTCATTTAAAATACAGTCGGCCTTCTGGCAGTACTATAAGGCAGAACAGATGTTAAATCTGTTCAATGAAACTCTTCTTCAGAATGAGCGTCATCTTCAGGATACAAAGAACAACCTTGAGAACGGGCTCGTTACACAAAACGACGTATTGAAGCTGGAAGTGCTCTACTCAAACACAAAGCTTCAGCAGATAGAGGCGCAGAATAATCTGGACATTGCAAGGATGTCTTTCAACCAGGCGCTGGGACTTCCCTTAAATTCTGAAACTGCAATTGATGCAGGAAGCATAGATACTTCCCTTACCAGCTATAAGTTTAATGATATACTTAAAGAGGCCAAAGAAAACAGAAGCGAACTTAAATCCATGCAGTACCGGCTGGAAGCAAGCAATGAAGGCCTTCAGGCTGCACGCTCGGGCTGGTATCCGTCTGTATATCTGAGCGCAAACTATTATTACAACCGTCCCAATCAGCGCTATCAGCCCCCGGTTGACGCATTTAAGAACACATGGGACGTTGGAGTTACGCTCAACTGGGACCTCTGGAACTGGGGGCTGACCTCTTCTCAGACCTCGCAGGCTGAGCAGACCAGGGTTCAGGCAGAAACTTCACTTTCGCAGTTAAGCGAGGCCGTAGAGCTGGAAGTTTATTCCAATTACCTCACCTATGAACGCTCAGCGGAAAAGATCAGTGTAAGCAGCCAGAGCCTCGTTCAGGCAAAGGAGAACTACCGCATAATAAACGACAAGTATAATGTCCAGCTTGCAACCAGCACCGATCTGATTGACGCCGAGACTTCAGTTCTGCAGGCGCAGACAAATTACAACAACTCTCTTGTTGACTATGAAATTTCAAAGGTAAGGCTGGAAAAGTCACTTGGCCGAAGGATATACTGATGAATTCAATAGAGGTCAGGAACCTGACAAAGAAGTTCGGGAAGTTTGTTTCAGTTGACGGCATTTCCTTTAATGTAGCCCAGGGAGAGATCTTCGGTTTTCTTGGAGCCAACGGCGCGGGAAAGTCGACTACAATAAGAATGCTCTGCGGCATACTGGAGCCTACGGGCGGAGATGCTCTTGTGGGGGGTTACAGCATAAAGAAGGAGCCGGACAAAGTAAAGACACAGATAGGCTACATGTCGCAGAAGTTTTCTCTTTATAACGATCTTACGGTGGAAGAAAACATTAATTTTTTCGGCGGCGTATACGGCCTGTATAACGACAAGCTCAGGGAAAGGAAAAAATGGGTTCTTAAGGTAGCTAACCTGGAAGGGCGTGAAAAAACAATTACGGGGTCACTTCCGGGCGGAATCAAGCAGCGCCTGGCTTTGGGCACGGCCGTTATACACGAGCCCAAAATAGTATTTCTTGATGAGCCCACATCGGGCGTTGACCCCATTTCGAGAAGGAATTTCTGGGATCTGATAAACGAGCTTTCATCGCACGGCATTACAGTATTTGTAACAACGCACTACCTTGAGGAAGCTGAATTCTGCAACAACATAATTCTTATAAATGCCGGAAAGCTTATTGCCGAAGGAAGCTCCAAGGAACTAAAGACAAATTACCTTACAAACCCGATACTCGAAATTGAGTGCGAGCGTACGGTGCAGGCAATGGAAATTCTTGAGAAAGAAGACTTCGTGGATGAGGTCTCAATTTTCGGCAACAATATGCATATAGCAGTAAACGGTAAATACAAAGGTGAAGATGAGATAAGGCAGATTCTAACGGAGAGAAATTCAATTCTTGTTAAAAGAATAGACAGAATTGTACCGACGCTTGAGGATGTATTTATTCATCTGCTGGAAAAGGATAAAAAATAAAATGTTAAACAGAATTCTTGCACTTTCCAAAAAGGAAGTCCGCCAGCTGAGCAGGGACACAAGGATGCTTCTTATAATCTTCCTGTTCCCTATACTGCTTTTGGCGATATTCGGATACGCCATTAATTTCGACGTGCATCATATAAAAATAGCTGTGTACGACCGCGACAAGTCGGAAGACACGCGGGCATTTACAAATGCGCTTACCAGTTCCAGCTACTTTGACCTTGTGGGCACGATAACAAGCGAGAGCCAGATAAAAAAGTATCTTGACGAGCAGACAGCCCAGGCCGTGATAGTATTCCCCGAGGGGATGTCGCGCAGCATGTACTCAAAAAGCGAGGCAAGAGTACAGATACTCATTGACGGCGTAAACGGCAACACGGCAACTTTGATCATGAATTATCTTAATCTTGCAACAATGAGCTATTCGCAGAATTTCTCAAAAGAGACACTTGCGCTTTCAGGCCGGGGCACATACCTGCCGCTGGACGTGGAGCCTGTATTCTGGTTTAACCCGAGCCTAGACTCCAGGCATTTTCTCATTCCGGGGTTAATTGCAATGATTATGATAATTACTGCTGTAATATCCATTTCACTTTCAATTGTGAGGGAAAAAGAGCTCGGGACAATCGAGCAGATAAATGTATCCCCATTGTCGTCAATTGAGCTTATAATAGGAAAGACGCTTCCCTATGCTTTTATTTCCTTAATGGTTGCAGTTTTCATACTCGTTGCGGGCTACTTTCTTTTCAGCATGCCTATAAAGGGAAATTTAATTCTGCTTCTGATAACTACGCTTGTATTTATTTTCGCCTCTTTAAGTCTGGGAATTTTCGTCTCCAGCATTGCCAACAACCAGCAGGTGGCTTTTCAGATGGCGACGTTAATGTCTATGCTCCCGTCTGTAATATTGTCGGGCTTCATATTTCCCATAGAGAGCATGCCGGTTTTTGTACAGATACTTTCCAACATCACGCCGGCAAAATTTTATTCAATCATTCTGCGCGACATACTCTTAAAAGGTGTCGGCTTTGAATCGTTCTGGCCGCAGGTTGTTTATCTCCTGATTTTCTCTGCGGTATTCTTAGGCATAGCGACCTTAAGGAACAGGAAAATGAGAACCGTATAGTTTGAACAAGGAAAACACAAAGTGAAAACAATTATAAATATCATCATAAAGGAATTCATACAGGTAAGAAGAGATAAAAAGCTCTTCGGAATTGTATTTATGGCTCCCATACTGCAGCTCATATTTTTAGGATATGCCGCAACGATGGACGTAAACACGGTTCACACAGCTGTATTTGACCAGGACAGGACCGAAACAAGCCGCGGGTTCATCCGGAGCTTTGAGCGCTCGGGATATTTTTCCATAGATTATTACGTTCACAACTACAATGAGATTGCAGATCTTGTCAACCGGGGCAAGGTGCTTGATGCCATAGTCATTCCGACGGACTTTGAAAAGAAAATAAACACAATGCAGACTGCTCCTTTGCAGGTGATTTTTGACGGCTCAGACGGCAACAAGACTTCCATTGCCTTCGGCTACGTGCAGTCGGTTGCATCGAGTTATTCAAAGAACATACTGCTTGAGGCCAGGGAAAAGACCGGCATGAAGCTTCCCTTTTCCGGCAGCCTTACGCCTGAGGTGAGGGTATGGTACAACCCCGATCTTAAGACAAGGAACTTTATGGTGCCGAGCATAATGGGTCTGGTACTCATGGTAATTACAACTATACTGATGTCAATGGCGGTTGTAAAAGAAAGGGAAATCGGAACGCTTGAGCAGCTTATAGTTACCCCGATCAAGCCTTACCAGCTTATCATAGGAAAGATAGTTCCTTTTCTGATCATAGGGTTTCTTGAGGTGCTTCTTGTAACATCAATTATGACGCTCTGGTTCGGCATTCCTGTAAGGGGAAGTTTTCTGTTTTTAATTTTCTCTTCGCTTTTATTCGTAATGTCCACGCTCGGTCTGGGGCTTTTTATTTCCACCATTTCGAAAACGCAGCAGCAGGCGATGATGGTTGCGCAGTTCGGTCTCATGATGCCGATGATCTATCTTTCGGGCTTTGCATTTCCTATTGAGAATATGCCGCGCATCATACAGATAGTTACATATATAATTCCCCTCAGGTATTACATTACGATATTAAGGGGAATAATCTTAAAAGGGACAGGGTTTTCAGATCTCTGGCTGGAAACAGTTGTTTTGTTTTTAATGGGTGTGGTAATTCTTTTAGCCAGTTCGCTGAGATTCAGGAAGAGATTAGAGTAAGCTCTAATCTCTGTGCTGAATTATATACTGAATTGCATACTTTATTAGTTCGGGCAGGCTTTTTATACCGAGCTTACTCATCAGGTGGATCCTGTGGGTATCGACGGTTCTTTTGCTGAGTTCGGTTCTGGCGGCAATCTCGTTGCTGGTATAGCCTTCGCCGATAAGCCTTAAGATTTCAATCTCTCTCTGGGTCAAAGATGCCTCGGCAAGAGATGTGCTGATTTGGGTCCCGTCGCCGGCAGAATACTTCCGCTTCAGTTCTTCAAGCTTCTCTTCAGTCCAGTATGCGCCAAAATACTTTTTACCGCTGTTAACAGCTTTTACGGCGTAGACCAGTTCCCCCTTCATGACATTCTTGCTGATGAGTCCTTTTCCGCCCGACTTGAGAATATGGTATACATATTCTTCCCCTTCGTGCATTGATAAGAAGAGGGCTTTAGCTGAAGGGTCGCGGGCCAGGATTTTCCGTATAGCTTCTATTCCCGTAACGCCCGGCATGGATATATCAACCAGAATAACGTCGGGCTTAAGTTCAAAATACTTATCATAAAGATCGCTTCCGTCAACAGCTTCGCCAACCACAAATATTTCGGCGGCATCTTCAAGGAGGCTAATTATACCGCTGCGGAAAAGGGAATGATCATCGGCAACTACGATTCTGATACTGTTCGGGTTAGGCATGTACAAATCCTGCTTGTTTTGGTACTTCTACAATTATCACTGTTCCTTTATTGAGGAACGAATCAATTTTTAATTTTCCGTTCAAAGCTTCTGTTCTCTCCTTTATATTTAAGAGTCCGAGGCCTTGTTTTTGTCCCCTGTTTATTTTTTCAGGTTCAAATCCAATGCCGTTATCCGAAAGAAAAACCCTGGTATATTTCTCATTATCAATGAGCTGTACGCTGAACTCGGTAGCCCTGGAATGGCGGACGACATTGCTTAATGCTTCCTCAATTATTCTGAACAGATAAGTTGCGCATTTCTTATCCATGTTTATGTCGGCCTGCAGCACGTTAACGCTTCCTTTTATTCCGCTTTTCCTGGATACTTCATGACACAGGCTGGTAATTGCGGGTGCCAGGCCTACTTCGTCTAAAATTTTGGGTTTCAGGTTAAAAGAAATATTCTTCAGGACATTTATCGTATTCTCCAGCAGGTCAATGGTCTTCAGGTATTCTTCTGAATTTGTTTCATTATTCCTGAGCGCAGTTAAATTCTGCAGCTTCAGGCGGACTACAGACAAATTTTGGTTCACCTCGTCATAAATCTGTCCTGCCAGGTTTTGCTTCTCCAGTTCAAATTTTTCCCTTAACACACCTGCAAGCTCTTTTTGTCTTCTTTCAGACTCAATGAGTCTTTCCTCATAATTTTTTACATCCGTAATATCATGCAGATACACCTGGGCTGTCTGAAGGCCTGAGATACCCTGAAAGTAGATAGAATAATGGCGGTTGTTTATGGGGGCCGAAAAATGGACGGCGCGGTCGTTTTGAATGTATTCCTTTACATCGAACGGGAAGTTAATAAATTCCGTCAGATTTACGTCTGAAAGGTCGCCTGAAGAATATAAAGCATTTGAGGGGTCATTAGCATGGATTACCCTGCCCTCCGGATTAATGCTGATTACCGGTTCCGGATTAAAATCCTTCAGTAATGCTGTAAGGCGAGCGTTCTTGTTTTCAAGTTCTTTCATTTGGAGCATAATTTCGTTATTTGGAGAAAATGTATATGCTTTATGCCAGAATTAAATATTTTATGAATTTTTGCTGACGGCAAATGATTATTTTTTGACCGGTAACTAATATACAACCGGAAATTTTAAAAAAAATCAGTATATATACTGATTTTTACTGTTTGGGTATACTGATACGCGATTTTGAGCTAAAAAAGGCCTTTTTCTTTCATTTTTCTTAAAAAAAAGAGCTGTCCGCCCTCAATTCAGCATTTTTCGCACTTAAATTACACTTAAACATCCTCAATCAGGCACATTTTTAAATCGGGATTCAGTATCTTTTTATCTTGTATGTTAAAGGGTACTGATTTTTTTTGGAATTTCGCTGTTTATATTTCGTCCCTGAAAAAAACCGGCACTAAATTTTGCTCTGGCCGAGGCTGCCTGTGAGGCATGAATAATTAAGAGCGAAAGCTGTAACAAAATTGCAGGACCATGAAAACTGAAAGAAAAAGGAAAATTCCAAACACGCTTGAAATTCTTGGAAAGGACAACATAACTCCGGTAGAATTAAACGAGCTTGCAAAATTCTGCTGTAATATATCCTATATGTTTGTAATTAAGAACAGGAGCAGGATTACGCCCTGTTTTCTGGGGGGTGATTATAATTACAAGGATTTTGCAATCAGCGCCGTAACCCCTTTGTTTTTACGTAATCAGCAGAACGAATACTCAATAATAACTGCATTTAAGAACTGGGGTACGCCGATCAGGACGCAGACTGAAGCTATAGCCTTTCTCAACACGCTAATTAAAAGCAGAGTAGATCAGCACCTGTATGAATCGATAAGGAACTCCGACCCTTATTATACAAAGCTTCAGAGGTCGATTTACCATTTTGCAAGAAAGCAGAATTTCAAAATCATCAGGCACAGCGGCAAGACCTATTTGTCAAAATCCGGCTTTTCCGGAGCCAGTCTGAAGTTTATTGATGAAAAATCCTTTGAGTCAATTCCCTACTATCTGCTTTCAAATGATGAAACACTTCTTACGGAAATAGCCTCCTACCTGGAAGCAGAAACAGATTTCGTTCCGGCAATTCCGGTAAATATTCTTATAAGAAGGCTGAAATACCTGCGGGGAAGCGAAGAGTATCTTTGCGAAGTAAGCTCCGAGGATAAGAGCGAAATGAGCTCCGAAAGCAGTATTAATTACATGGACGATGCGATTCATGTAAACGACATGATCAGCCATGCAATTACAAAATCGACTGCGAAGCTGGATAAATTCTATCTGGGGAAAAATAAATTAAACAGCCATGAAGCCGGTTCACTCAAGGCAGCCATAGCCGATATGGCCTGGGATATTAAACACGGTTTTACATGCTACGGCCTGCATAAGTATCTGGATACATATATGGAAACCTTAAGCCGTGAAGATTATGAATCGAAGTATCAGAATATTCTTGAATATATGCTGAAGACCATTAAAATGACTATTGCCCAGAGTCTGGTAAACTAGAATGAATTCAGGGAAAGGCCGGAAATGGAAATAAAAGCAGTACTAAAAATTGACCTGCTGGGAGATCCCACGGCAAAGCAGTCGCGGGATTTTTACCAGGAGCTGTCGGCCAGAAACTGGCAGAGGATGGCAAGCGAGGAAGAAAAGCTTCTTGTGGTCTACAGGAATTTAATCTCCTACGAAGAAGCGCTTGAAACAATTAAAAAAGAGCTTTCCGAAGCGGCAGTAGTCTCAGGCATTACGAGGTATGGAACCCTTGTGCATTTCATGGAAAGCAACATGGTGGTTTTCTTCTGCGGAAAAAGTGGCGAAAGGGAAAAACCCGCCTCATAGTTTTTACTCTCCTTTATTTAGCCCCTGCGGCGTGACCTCCATTTGATATAAATCTGTATTTTCACTAGTTTAATTCCTGCTGCTTTAACTTCTTGGAGTTTCAGATGAAAAGATCTCTTGCTTTAATTTTCCCGTGTCTTATACTCCTTTCGGGATTTGCTCATGCGCAGACGAGCCTTTTCGGAGGTGTAAGGCTTACGGGCGAGCACCTCTCAACAAACAAATTTTTTGGTGACGAGGCAGCCCTTAATTTGGATCCTTCCTTAAGCCTGGGACTGAAATTCGGCAGCGGTCTTTCCCTGGAGGCAACGGGCGGATATTTAATTTCAGATACTTATGGCGGCATGCAGTTCGGTCTTTATGCCAGAAAAAATATCTATGATATACTTTTCGCTGCCGCAGGAATAAATTTCCTTAACACTTCTCCCACTTCAGGATACAGCTTAGCTAATGATCTGGGAGGCGGCAAGATCCGCACCATGCTTGGGGGAGGACTTGGCTTAAACACTACAGAGAACTCTTTTCTTGAGTTTCAATATATGAGGCCTCTGGACCAGAATTTCGGCCACTCCTCTTTTCTGGACTGGCAGAGGCAGCCCAAAAGCGAATACTGGAAAGTTTACGGTATTTATAAGTTAACTTTCGGGTTAAACTTCTCTTTTACTTCAAAACCTGTGGAAGAAAAGCCCGCCCCGGAGAAAACCACCCTGGAGAAAAAGAAAACCGAAGACATCGCGGCTAAATCCGTACCCGGAGTGAACATTTTCCTGGGCCTCGGCCTTGAAGGCGATTTTATGGCGGGTAAAAACCAGCCCAGATACCAGTCGCCTTATATGGTGGGACCTACCCTGCAGCTGGGACTGAAAATCAAAAATGACTTTACCTTCGAAACCAGGTGGGGACTCCTTATTTCAGACCAGGGAACCGGCGGGCAGTTAGGAATTTATCTTAAAAAAAATATTTTCCACGATTTCCTCTACGCCGTTGGCGGAATAAACTTCTACGACAATTCAGAAAATCCACAAGGCAACTTATTTATCAAGGATAGTTACAGAGGGGGCCATACCTTGCTGGGCGGAGGAATAGGTATTCATTCTCCTGATGATGCTTTTTTTGAACTGCAGTATTTAAAAACCCTGGACGAAAAATTCGGTGATGCTTCTTATTGGGACGGGAACATGAAGCATACAAGATACTGGACGGTTAATGGTTTTGTTAAGATAAGCATAGGTTATAATTTCTCTTTGATTTCAAAATCCGGCAAAGAGAAGAAGGCAGACACAGGAAAACCTGTTATAGAAAAAAAGGAAACTGAAGAAAGCGCAGTTGAAATTGTGCCGGGAAGAAGACACTTATTCATCTCCTTAGGAACAGGTTTCCCGGAGCTTCTTAATACACAGCTGGGCTGCCAGATTATGGATAATCTGAGCCTGGCCGGAATCTTCAACTGGAGTATTCTGCAACACCGTGAATTCAAGAAATTTACAGCCGGTCTTAGGCTGACGGGCTACTTTTCGGGCTCTGCACTTAATAACATCTCGCTTGAGTACAGCAAGCAGTTAGAGCATTTCTTTACCGGGAATGCTGAAGGTCCGGTAACATTAACAGCCGGAAATGATAATATGTTTTCAGACAGACGTTTTCATTTCTTCTGGGCCGTAGGCCTGATGGCGTGGTTTGACAGACATGGAAATGCTGATGCAGTATTGCCGGTATTTAAGATAGGTACAAACTTAAACTTTTAACTTCTAAATGTCTCCGGCAGGTACCTGTGTATCCGCCGGAGATAAAATTTACTTCTTAAAGAAACTACCTTCCGCTTACGTAAACCTTATATTCCCACGGGTTTAATTTAACTGCTTCCTTATTACTGAAATTCTTCTTTTCT
>JBLNAZ010000227.1:0-15831 GCA_050259615.1 Syntrophomonadaceae bacterium
TTCCCGGCTCCTGATTCGTAATTCATAATTCAACATTCATAATTCATAATTATTTTTTGATGTCATACACCGGTGAACTAAGTGCACTTATAACTGCCATACTCTGGTCGTTTACTTCAATTTTTTTTTCCGAAGCTTCCATTCGTGTCGGATCTTTTCAGGTCAATATAACACGGCTCATCCTTGCGGCAATCTTCCTTATGGCTACAATTGCCATTATGGGGCTGTCTTTCATGCTTTCGGCTTCACAGCTATTCTACCTTTCAGTAAGCGGGCTTGTTGGACTCATTTTCGGAGATACATATCTGTTCAAAGCATACCAGCATATTGGAGCCCGCTTGAGCCAGCTCCTTATGTCGGCTTCTCCGGCGATGACTGCAATAATGGCCTACTTCTTTTTAGGTGAGGGGTTTTCAGTCTGGGGAATTGTTGGAATTGTTGTTACGCTTACCGGTATCTCAATGGTCGTTGTGGAAAAAAATGAGCAGCCGGCTGCAAAATACACAATCAGCAAGATAGGGATCTTCTATGGCATTATGGGCGCACTGGGACAGGCTGCGGGACTCATTTTTGCAAAGCTTGCTTTCCAGGAAGGCGGCATAAACGGGTTTGTTGCTACTTTTATCAGAATATTTGCCTCAGTGATTGTTATACTTCCTGCCGGAATAATTTTTAAGCGTTATAAAAATCCTTTCAGGGTGTTTTCAGGCGACAGGAAAGCCCTTGCATACACAACTGCGGGATCTATTATGGGTCCTTACCTGGGCATTACATTCAGCCTTATTGCCGTAGCAAACACGAAGGTTGGAATTGCCGCTACCATTATGTCCACTTCACCAATCATCATGCTTCCAATGATAAAATATCTTTATAAGGAAAAACTATCCTGGAAATCCGTTCTTGGAGCATTCATTGCAGTTGGCGGAGTGGCAATATTGTTCCTGCGCTGAAAGGGTTCAAAGTTCAAGGTTCAGCCAAACGACAGATCCGGCGTCCAACGCAGGCACTCAGCTGAAATGCAATTATTGACTGTAAAATACCTCATAAAAAATTACTATTCACTCAAATTCTATCCAGGAGATTTACATCTGTCCAAGCAGCTTACTATAGGTAGTATAGTCGCCGTGGCTGAAGCAGACAAAAATCACTTTTTCAATGGAAGGATTCTTCTCAAGGAATTCCCCGGTCTCCTTAATTGCAATTCCTGCAGCGCGTTCAAAAGGGAAACCGTAGACGCCTGTACTGATTGAGGGGAAGGCAATGGTTTTAGCTCCGCTTTCAAGTGCAAGCTTCAGCGAATTATTGTAGCAGGAGGCAAGGAGGTCATCTTCATTAAAATTTCCGCCGCGCCATACGGGTCCCACAGTATGAATAACGTATTTAGAAGGAAGCTTGTATGCCTTTGTAATTTTAGCATCTCCTGTAATGCATCCGCCGAGCTTTCTGCATTCTTCTTTAAGTTCAGGTCCTGCTGCGCGGTGGATTGCTCCGTCCACGCCGCCTCCGCCCAGAAGTGTTGTATTTGCTGCATTAACAATTGCATCCACATGGAATTGTGTTATATCGCCCTCTTCAGCCGTCATACTGCCTGTCATTTTTGCTCCGTTATTTTATTCAATATCACCAAAAGATATATCTTATAAATTACGAAAATATAGAGTTTCAAATCAATCCTGGCGTTGAATTGCAGGTGATTACCTCCAGGCCATAGCATTGAACCTGAGATTTAAGATTTCATTACTCCTTGTACCCTCTGTGTCTGATTATTTGCCCGGAATATGAAAAACGCACAAAAATTCAGCAAAATTATATAAAAAGTGTAAATAAACTCAACAAACGGCTGTAAAGAAATTAAACACTTCAATTATGCCCCGTATGGAATAAAAACGCAATATATGTCGATTTAGCAAAATTTGTGTTGAATTATTCTACAAACTCAGCCCAAAACATCAAAATTTCTTGCAGGGGTAAAAACCTTATAACTGCTTGTAAAACAAGCAATTATGAGAATAGGAAGTTGGTTGTTGTGAACTGGTATGCATTTTGTTGTATAATTTATATACAAAAAACATAATGAGGAAAAAATCATGGTAGCATTATTTGTATTATTAACTTTTGCTTTGTTTGTCGTGATTGACATCTTCGTTCTAAAAGCACAGAAGAAAAGTCATCCCGCATTCGAAAAAACAACCGGTGCTGTATTTAATAAAAGCAGCATCGCAATTCCAAATCAGGTCTATGTTTCCAAAGGTCATACCTGGGCTCAGAAGCTTCAGGACGGGACGGTGAAAGTAGGTGTTGATGATTTTGCATTAAAGGCTTTAGGCAGATTATCCGTAACCAAAATTGCTCCCGAACTGAGCAGCGTTAAACAGGGAGACGTAATCCTTGAAGGCACCTGCAGCAGCAATTCATTCAAGTTCAGAAGCCCTGTTGAAGGCACAGTAAAGCTTGTCAATACCTCAATTCTCAACAAGCCTCTCACAGAGCCTTTTACAAATGGCTGGGGACTCGTAATAACTCCTTCCAACTGGGAAACCAGCAGTAAGGTCCTCAAAACCGGTGAACAGCTTTCGGCATGGCTGAAAGAGGAATTCAGAAGGCTGAGAGATTTTATTGAACTCAGCACCGTAAAACCCGAGCTGGTAGGCGTTACAATGCACGATGGCGGAAATATCGTAGAAGGCGCAATTTCCAACATACAGGCAGAGGGTCTGAAGAACTTTGAAAATGAATTTTTAACTTTTTAATTGAGGATCACAATGGTAAAACAAAAAGGCGTTTTGTATGATTCTACTTTGTGCGTAGGCTGCGGCGAATGCTACAATGCATGCAAAGCTCAGAATAAACTTGCCAAGACAAACTCCGATCCGCTCAGAGATCACCTTTCAGCAGAGACATATACTGTTGTAGAACAGTACGACGATAAATATACAAGAAAGATGTGCATGCACTGCCAGAAACCAACCTGTGTTTCTGTCTGCCCTGTAGGCGCATTCGAAAAAACTGAACTGGGTCCGGTACTCTACGATGCCGACAAGTGCATCGGCTGCCGCTACTGCATGCAGGCCTGCCCGCACAGAGTTCCGCGCTACGAATGGAGCAAAACCAATCCGCGCGTCAGAAAGTGCGTCATGTGCTACGAGAAAATTAAAAAAGGCGAAGGAACTGCCTGCTCTGAAGCATGCCCTACCGGCGCCACACTTTTCGGTGACCTGGAAGAGCTGAAAGCAGAAGCCAAAAAGAGACTTAAAGAAAATCCGGATACTTATTATCAGCATATCTATGGTCTTGAAGAAGCCGGCGGAAGCAACGTGCTTATACTTTCATCAGTACCGTTTGAAAAGCTCGGCTTCGCAGCAAACCTTCCGAAGGAAGCATTGCCAAACTATACTGCCCGCGCACTCGAAAAGATTCCTGGCGTTGTAGGCGTAGGCGGCGTTTTCCTGACCAGTATGTACTGGCTTACAAACAGAAAGAACAAAATTGCTAAAGAAAAACAACAGGAAGGGAATAAATAAACATGAAAACTGAATCAATATTTAAACTCACCTTTTGGAAAGCCGTTGCTCTTATAATAATAGCAGCAGGTTTGTATTCGGTTGTTTTCAGATTCACAATGGGCCTGGGCGCAGCTACAAACTTAAGTGATGCCTTCCCCTGGGGTATCTGGATAGGCTTTGATATCCTTTGCGGCGTGGGCCTGGCAGCAGGCGGTTTTACCATCTGCGCTGTAACTCATATCTTCAATATTAAAAAATTCGAGGCCCTTACTAGACCTGCAATACTGACTGCCTTTTTGGGCTACCTCCTGGTTATTTTCGGACTTTTGGCAGACCTTGGAAAGCCCTGGAATATCTGGCATGCCATCATCATGTGGAACCCGCATTCAGTAATGTTTGAGGTCGCATGGTGCGTTATGCTCTATACAACAGTCCTTTTTCTGGAGTTCGCCCCTGTAATTCTGGAAAGATTTAAGCTCAATAAGCTTCTTATGATCATGAGAAGAGTCTCTATTCCTATTATGATGCTCGGTATTCTTCTTTCTACTCTTCACCAGTCATCTTTAGGATCTCTTTTCCTTATCGTGCCGACAAAGATGCATCCGCTGTGGTATTCGCCCATACTTCCCATTTACTTCTACATGAGCGCAATCGGAACAGGCTTTGCAATGGTTATTTTTGAAGCATATACAAGCGCACGTGCTTTCAACCACGGCATCAAGCTCAACCTGCTTTCAAGCATAGCAAAAATTACGTGCGTAATGCTGATCATTACATTTGTTGTCAGATTTATAGACCTGGCAATTTTGAATAAACTAAATTATTTATTAATTTCCTCGAGCGAAACATACATGTTTTACCTTGAACTCTTCATCGGTACCGTTGTTCCGGTTTATCTGCTCTCGCAGAAAAAGTTCAGGGAAAGCAGGAAGTGGTTATATATTTCATCTTTATTTGTAATTGGCGGGTTCCTGCTTAACAGAATTAATGTTAGTATTACATCCCTGACCGGGTCTGCTAACTATGCATACTTCCCGTCAATTTACGAAATCAGTATTACAATGATGCTCGTGGCACTCGGCATGATTGCCTTTAGACTTATAATTCAAAACTTCCCTGTTTTCGAAGAGCTTCATGAAGGTGAAGAAGAAAGCGAAGCTGTTCATGGCAGAGAAGCAATTTTAAGTGAATAGTGTTTAATTACATTTAGTGATTAACATGAATAACAAAGATAATTATAGCAATCTGCAATGTATCTGGATGGCTTCGAAGATTGTAGATTACAAGCTTTGCGACAGAAATTTTGACTGCGATAATTGCCTTTTCGACAAGTCCATGCGCAATATTCAGCACTTCGGACGCAGAGAAGGCGAGTTGAAAGAGAAGTCGAAAAGCCAGAATATCATTCAGGCTATAATAAATAAAATAGAACATGCGGAATTTAAGAGTCAGATGCTTTACTTCCCGAACCACCTGGTCGTAAAGAACCTCTTTGCCAATACTTACTATCTTGGCTTCAGTCCTGTTGCAATAGACATGATGGATAGTGTTACAGGCATCGAGTACTGCAACACTTCGGATAAGGTTCAGAAGGGACAGCCGATTCTTAAGATCAACGGGACATGGGGCAATGTAACACTGACTTCCCCAATCAGCTTCTCGTGTCTGGGGAATATTACGAATCCCGAAACCCATATTCCGCATGAAAGATGGGTAAGCCTGATCGAAACTTCCAAAGAGGAACTTAATAGCAGTGCTATTCCGGTTTCTGACTACCACAGGGATATTATCTCTGTGACCAGGGAACTGACACGCTTTGAGATAGACTATCCCGAAGTGGGCCTTACCATGATGGACGGCGGCATGGATGTTCAGTACCTTTATGAAGTTATTGGCAGAAAAAAATATTTAAGCATCTTAAAAACATTATTTCATAAAAACAACAAGGGTTAAATAGCTATGAAAAAAAGTATCATTTATGTTCTTTCATTATTGTTTGTTGCACTTGTAGTGCTTAACAGCAATGTTCAGGCTCAGCACAAGTTAGTCGGCGAAAAAATGTGCTCAGCATGCCACAAGGGTGCTAAAGGCAAAAACATTCACGAAAAATGGCAGTCAACAGACCATGCAAAAGCTTTTGAAACTCTCAAGAGCGAGAAGTCAAAAGAGATTGCTGCAAAAATGAAAATCGCAGATCCTTCAACTTCCGATAAGTGCCTCGGCTGCCATGTTACAAATATGGCCAAGAAAGACGAAGGCGTTTCCTGCGAAAGCTGCCATGGAGCCGGTTCAGACTATAAGGCAATGGACGTAATGAAAAATCCTGAACTCGCAAAGCAGAAAGGTCTCATTATGGGCAAAGGCGATGCCTCTTTGTGCAAAAAATGCCATAACCCGAACAGCCCGACCTTCAAGCCGTTCGATTACAACAAAAAATGGGCTTTGGTTAAGCATTCATAATTCTGATTTCTCAATAATTGCTTGAAATTGTACAAAAGCCGGCCGGCGCCTTTTTTTAGGTGTTGACCGGCTTTGTTTTTGATATTTCCCCTGTATTTTGCCCTGCTCTGAAATATTCTGCTAAAAGCACCCTATTGTCCTGTAAATTTGCTTGCAATTCACGGCATAATTAAATAGTTTTTAGTGAGATTTTTTGAGCCTTATTTCCATGAAAATCAAATTTTACAATAAACTTAGTTTTAAGCTGATAATAGTCATTTCGCTGATCCTCCTTGTTAATCTTGGCTTTCAGACTATTTATACACTCACTACTCTTGAAAAAGACCTCACAAACTCATATTCGCAGAACGCTTACAATATAAGCGATATCATTAAAAAGTCCACACGCTACAGCATGCTCTTAAACCGCAGCTATGACGTGCACCAGATCATTAAAACTATCGGTACGGAAAGCGGTGTGGAGAAGATCAGGATCTATAACAAGCTCGGCCGCGTCATATTCTCAACCGACAGCACTGAAATATCCACAATGATGGATAAAACGGCCGAGGCATGCATCGCCTGCCACAGCGAGGGAAAGCTGGTTGCAACTCTGCCCGTTAAGGATAAAATCAGACTTTTTAAGAAAGAAGACGGTTCCAGGGTTCTGGGACTCATAAATCCCATATATAATGAGAATGACTGCTATAACTCGGGCTGCCATGCCCACGATAAGAACGTAAAGATTTTAGGCGTGCTGGACGTTGTGGTTTCCATGAAGGAAGCCGATGAAATTATCTCCAGCAATATTTCTAACGTGGTTACAACTTCCATACTTGTAACTTTTATTATTGCTATTGTTATCTGGCTCTTTATCTCCCTGGTTGTCAACCGCCCTGTTAAGAAGATTACTAAGGGAATTGAGGAGCTTGGAAAGGGAAACCTTAACTATAAGATCGATGTGGAGTCGAAGAACGAGCTGGGTAAAATGGCCGGCCAGTTTAACAATATGGGAAGCAAGCTCGACCTGGCTTATAAGGAAATTAAAGAATGGTCCGAAACCCTTAACGAAAAGGTAAAGGAGAAAACCGAGGAGCTTAAGAAGATATACGACCAGATCATACAGATTGAAAAGCTGGCTTCCTTAGGAAAGCTTTCGGCTACCGTTGCTCACGAGCTTAATAACCCGCTCGAAGGCATTCTTACTTACAGCAAGCTGATATCCAAAAAGCTTACTAAAATACAGCAGAATAATGAATACGAAAAGATTCTTGAATATCTGTGCCTGATCTCCGAGGAATCATCTAGATGCGGCAGGATTGTTAAGGACCTTCTTTTGTTCTCGCACCGCGGCGCAGACGAATTTGTTTCTGAGGACCTGCATGCCATCATTGACAAGAGTGTGCTGCTTATAAATCATCACCTTGAGATGAACAGCATTAAAATTGAAAAAGAATATAAAGAAGAACCTGTCATTATGGAAGGCGATTCACAGAAGATACAGCAGGCCTTAATCTCCCTTCTTATAAACGCCATCGAAGCCATGCCGAACGGCGGAACACTGAAGGTTAAACTCGACTCGAATGAAAAGGATGCTTCAATAAGAATTATTGACGAGGGTTACGGAATTTCCGAAAAGGACCTCCCGCATATCTTTGAACCCTTCTATTCAACAAAACAGAAATCAAAAGGCACGGGTCTGGGTCTGGCCGTTGCATATGGAATAATAGACCTGCATAAGGGCAGAATTGAAGTTGAAGAAACTTCACCTAAAGGTACAACTTTCAAAATCACTCTGCCGCTAAAGAAAAAACAATAGCTGAGAAAAGAATGAAGAGCAAACAAAGCATTTTAATAGTTGACGACGAAAAAATTGTCAGAGAATCCCTGTATCACTGGTTCATTGAGGAAGGATACGATGTGGATACTGCCGAGGATGCCGAGGCAGCCTTGAGAATTATCGAAAAGGGAAAGTATGAACTGATGCTCGTCGATATGAAAATGCCCGGCATGAACGGACTTGAACTGCTCGATAAGGTCAAGGAAATTGACCTCGACACAATCTTCATTCTCATTACCGCTTTTGCATCTGTTCCAACCGCCATCAAGGCATTGAAGAACGGAGCATACGATTATATCACAAAGCCCATTGATCCCGACGAACTGGCACACATTGTTGAAAAGGCCATCCACCAGAGACAGCTCAGGCAGGAAAACGAGCAGCTCAAAGATAAAATCGATGAAATAATTAAACCCGATAACCTCATCGGCGAAAGCCGCCAGATGCTCAAGATATTCGACCTTATTAATACTGTGGCCCAAACGGATACCACTGTAATGATCCGCGGCGAAAGCGGAACCGGTAAGGAACTCGTTGCCAAGGCTATCCATATCAACAGCAAGAGAAAATACTTTCCCATTGTAACTGTAAACTGCGGCGCACTGGCTGAATCGCTCCTCGAATCCGAACTCTTCGGCCACGAGAAAGGCGCCTTCACGGGAGCTCATTACAAACGCAAGGGCAAATTCGAAATGGCCGACGGAGGAACCATATTCCTCGACGAGATCGGTACCGTGTCTCCTAAAATGCAGATCGAGCTTTTAAGGGTGATTGAAACAAAACAGTTTATGCGCGTGGGCGGAAATGAAAATATAAAAAGCGATTTCAGGGTAATTGCCGCTACCAATGAACCCCTGGAAAACTTGCTTAAAGAGGGAAAATTCAGGGAAGACCTCTATTACCGCCTGAATGTATTTACCATCTTTATTCCGCCTCTAAGGGAAAGAAGAGAGGATATACCAATTCTCGCCTACTACTTCATGAATAAGTTTAATGCAGCCATGAACAGGAATATCAAGAGTATTTCAAACGAGGCAATGGACTTCCTTGTCAATTATAGCTGGCCCGGAAACGTGCGCGAACTGGAAAATGCAATCGAACGCGCTCTCGTTGTCGGAAAAGGCGACTCAATTAAAATAGACGACCTCCCGTTCCATGTTACACCCAATAACAGGGTCGATGACGAGGGCGACAAGAGCCTTGAAAGCGTGGAGAAAAGACATATCATGAACGTGCTGGAGATAAATAACTGGAATATTTCCAAAAGTGCAGAGGCTCTGCAGATTGACCGTGTGACTCTGTACAATAAAATCAATAAATATGGATTTCGTAAATCCTGATGAATTTTTTTATTGCTCCCGTTGAATTTTCAAATGTTTCGTTATTAAACAGCGTATTAAGTAATATTTCAGGCATCTTCAGCAGTAAGGTGTCGGTCATTTCTCTGCCCCTTAACACGGCTGCCGCATTCTCAAAGGACAGGGGACAGTATTTTTCAACACAGCTCATTGCCGATGCTCTTAATCTTACGCCAAAGTACGACGGCAAGGTGCTCATGCTCGTGGAATTCGACCTCTTTGTTCCCGTCTTTACTTACGTTTTCGGCGAGGCTCAGCTTAATGGTAAACACTCCATCGTGTCTGTCTGCCGCCTTCACGAGGAATTTTATTCCGGCAATACTAACGATAAGCTCCTGAAGGAAAGAACTCTTAAGGAAATTCTCCATGAGCTGGGGCACAATATGGGACTTTTTCACTGCAGGGACTGGGATTGCGTTATGCACTCCTCACAGGGAGTTGAAGAAATTGATATTAAAGGGCAGTTCTATTGCCCCGGCTGCATGAAAACCCTCTATCAAAATGGCTTTAAGGATATCTTTAAAAACACTACGGCAAGTTAAATCCGATCACGTTTTCAATTCACGGCTTTTATATATTTCCCGGTTCCATGTTGACTCAGATCATATCACCTGAAAGTAATTCTGAGTAGAATAAAATAAGAGGTTAAGATAAACGGAGTGATTCATTTTAAGACATTCTTATGCTTTGATTCATTTTAAGACATTCCGTTGGGGCAAATCCTGCCTTTTTAGCAGCTTTTGCGGTGGCATAATACTTGAAATTATTTATTGAATACCTATTTCCAGGAGACGTATGGAACTTGTACCAATAATCCAGATCAGCTTAGCCCTGTTTTCAGGACTCCTGCTGCTTGTGTTACTCATATCTTACATAGTATTTAAGGTAAATAAAAACGAACAGACAGCTCAGTTCCATTCGGAATATGGAATGCAGACGGATAACGGCTATTATTCGGAAATGAGACAGGAACAGAGCTATCCCCAAATGCTAAGCGTGTATAACAACGGCAATCCTTACTATAACACAGTCGATAATCAGCAGGTACAGGCCCAGCAGTCCCCCAGGCATGATTATTCTGCAAGGCAGGGAAGATTCACCGTAATTTATAATGAAGGTGCAGCATCTGGCGAAAAACAGGCCTACTACCCTGAACGCACTACAGGCTATAAGCATAGATTTGCCGCTGCTAAAAATACAAACGCTTTTGCACAGTTCAAGTAAAGCCTACCTTATAAGTAGTTTCTAAAACCGGAGGGAGCCATATCCTTCCGGTTTTTTTACCTCTCTTTGCCCTTTTAGCCGGTAACCATAAAATAAAACAATTTAAACTGAAAGCATTTACTTTTTCCTTAAATGTGTTATTTTATTATACCTAAAGAGTGGCTAAAATAAGAACTAATGGAGCGGCCCTATGCAGGAAATGCCTCAGAAAAAGGTTCCGGTTCTCAAAAAAATAGTTAATGTCTTTATTCCTCCCGATGCCTGGAAGGTGCCTGTAATTATTCTGCTCGGCATATTTGCCGGACTTGGAGTTTACATTTTATTTATATCCAATGCTGTATCCTATCTTTCCGATAATCCCGAGACGTGCGTTAACTGCCACGTAATGAATCCCCAGTTTGCAACCTGGCAGAATAGCAGCCACGCTCGTGCAGCCACGTGCAACGACTGTCACGTTCCGCACAACAATTTCATACGCAAGTATTTCTTCAAGGCAAGCGACGGCCTCAGGCACGCAACAATTTTTACCTTCAGGCTCGAACCCCAGGTAATTACCATCAAGGAAGCCGGTGCCGGCGTGGTGCAGGAGAACTGCATCAGGTGCCATTACTTCAGGGTGCAGAACGTTTATGCAAGAAATATTACTTACAAGGATTATATAAAAGGGGATGGACCCGTATGCTGGAGCTGCCACAGGGAAACCCCTCACGGCCGTGTGCGCGGACTTGCTTCAGCGCCTTATGCAAGGGTGCCGAATCTTTCACCAGTGGTTCCCGAATGGCTTGAAAATCCTGCCCCGGAAAAAGGCAGAAAGCAATGGAATTCAGAAAGGAGCAATTTAAAATCTAAATAAATATCATTCACAAGTTCAGGGACTTATATTATGAGACCAATTCAGGAAATAATAAAAGGAAAGCCATGGCTTGGATGGCTGATTTTCCTGGGAACTGTAGTAATAGTATTTTTTATAGGCATGCTGGCTTCCTCAATTATTGAACGCAGGCAGGAATCGGCTGCGCTGCAGATGGTTAAGCCTATTGCCGACTGGGAGCCGAGAAATGAAAAATGGGGTGAAAATTATCCGAGGGAATACCAGAGCTACCTTGGTACAATGGATTCAACCTTCAGAAGCAAATACGGCGGAAGCGTAATGATAGATTATCTGGATATAGATCCTGAACTGGTGGTTATCTGGGCGGGTTACTCTTTCGCAAAAGGTTACAACCAGGGGCGAGGTCATTACCACGCCATCCAGGATATCAGAAATATCTTCAGAACCACTGCACCTCAGCCTGCAACGTGCTGGACATGCAAGAGCACTGACGTTCCCAGGGTGATGAACCAGATGGGCGTGGCAAACTTCTATAAGGGCACATGGCTCGATATGGGTCCTGAAATCTATAACCCCATTGGGTGCCAGGACTGCCACGATCCCAAAACAATGAATCTCAGGATTACGCGTCCGGCTTTAATAGAAGCCTTTGCTCGCCAGGGAAAGGATATTGCAAAAGCAACCCACCAGGAAATGCGTTCACTGGTCTGTGCGCAGTGCCACGTTGAATATTATTTCAAAGGCAAAGAAGAGCATTATCTTACCTTTCCGTGGGACAGGGGGATGATAGTAGATTCAATAGAACAGTACTACGACAACGCAAACTTTTCCGACTGGACGCACGGATTAAGCCGGGCCCCTATGCTTAAGGCCCAGCATCCCGATTATGAAATGTTCAAAACGGGAATTCATGCCAACAGGGGACTTTCTTGTGCCGACTGCCACATGCCTTACAGAAGTGAAGGGGGAGTTAAATTTACGAACCACAAGATTCAGAGCCCGTTAAATGACATTGCAAATTCCTGCCAGGTTTGCCACAGGGAAAGCGAGGAGACCTTAAGGAATAACGTTTACGAGCGCCAGGATAAATTTGAAGAAGGCAAAAGAACAGCCCTGAAGGATCTGGCAAAGGCCCATATTGAAGCAAAATTTGCGTGGGACAAAGGGGCTACAGAGGAAGAAATGAAACCTGTACTGCAGGCCTTAAGGCATGCTCAGTGGAGGTGGGATTACGTATCGGCAGCCAATGCATACAGTTTCCATTCACCCGTCGAATCGCAGAGGATACTGAATACCTGCATGGCCAGGACTCAGGATGCAAGGCTTCAGATTGCGCGTATCCTTGCAAAGCACGGCTACACCGATCCCGTTCCGATACCGGACATTTCAACAAAGCAGAAGGCGCAGAACTTTGTGGGACTCAAAATAGAAGAGATGACCGGAATGAAAACAGAATTTCTGAAGAACATTGTCCCCGGCTGGAATCAGAAAGCAATTGAGCGCCAGTCGAAAATGAAATAGAATAAATTCTTTTCATTATACTGCAGCAGGTATTAAACCTGCTGCACTGCTTAAAATTATCTTGCCACTCCCATTTCTGCTTATTAACTTTGATACGGCAATTGATTCCTTTTTTCCTAATAAATACCAGATTATATGTTGCTGTATGATAGAATCATATAGACTATTCCCCAAAAGTATTTTTCTGCAATGATTAAAGCTCACGGGATATTCATGAAATTATTTTTACATGCCATTTATATTCTTGTAATCCTTATTTTCGTCTCCTGCGAAGTTACAGAGCCTGAAAGATTTTATAACACAGAGGCCGAAAAGAATATAAACGGCTTTTTATATGTAAACAACTACGACAGTACAAAAGCATATAGAGAAAATGCAACAATAAATCTCAGGATTGAAAATGTTGATTTTCTAATGAAGCATATAAATGTTTTTATTGATGAAGATCTTAAATCAAGCTTTGATGTTCCCAGTACAAAAAGTTACACATTCTCCTATACCATAAAACCCGGACAGTATAATGACGGCAGGCATCTGATGGTTGTAAGTGTAGTCGCCCAAAATAAAGGTCTGCTGTCGCTGAACAATATAGGTGCACTTAACTTCGGCATTCCATTTATAACCTATTCGGCTGAAAGCCTTAAGACGGAAATTACAAATATTGAGGTCAAAGAAAAGCCTGAAATCCATTGGGTGGAAAGTAAGGATATGTTCTTCGAAAACTACAAAGTCGTCAGGAACATAAAAAATACAGTTGATACTGTGGCGGTAATTTCAGACCGAAAAATTACTACTTACCGGGACGATAGCTATCCCGACATCTACGGCAAACAGGTAGCCTCCTACCAGGTTATCACCAACAGCATTTACGGCTCATATGTATCAAAATTTGTGAGTTTTGACAACTTATCAATTTTTACAGAACTTCCTTTTAAGGAAAGTATCCGCATTAATTCATTTGTCACAAAAAAGGATGGGAGTTTAATCCTTTTCAGCCAGAAGGATTATGCAGTAAAACACGTTAACCTTTTTTCCGGCACAGTATACGGTACACTCAGCAGCATTGCGCTGAATAAAATGCTCCTTACTTCGAAAGGTGACAAGGTAGTTTGTACATACGACTATGCAATGGGGCCTCTGAATATCATTTCAGTTGGTAATACCGTTACTGCATTCAACTCTTATCCGCTGGGCAGGCAGGTAGTAGAAGATTTAAGTTTCCAGGAAATATTTCCCAGTCTGCTGCTGGTATCTTATGGATATTATGATGTAGAGAAAAGATTCCTGGGGCTGTTTGATCTGAACAGCTGTAGCTTTATTAAAGAAGTCACTTTTCAGGAAGGCAGGAATTTTGGATATCTGCTGACATCGGATAGAAAAGGAATGGCATATTATAAAAAATTTTCAGGCTCTTTGATTTATAAAATTGATGCCACAAATACTGATAATATTAAAACATCTGAATTAATGAGCCTGCCTGATCTCAGATATCTGTATGCGCTGGACAACGGCACTCTGTATTTGGAAAAGGAGAACAGTATTGCAGTCTGCGACCAGAATCTGAACGTTATTAAGGAAAAGCAGCTTACAGGCAGGATACTGCAATCGGGCAGAAATGAGAATATCGCAGTTGTAATGACAAGGGACAACCTGTACAGCAACGTGGTGATTTATGACATAAAAACATTAAACCTAATCAGGAAAATTGCAATAGGTTTTGAGGTTAAGAGCCTCATTGTTCTTCCGGATAACACTCTGGTAATATCAAATTCCTCCATGGATGACGTTAACGCAGTTTATTACAAATTAAAGTGAAGCTGAATTAAATGAGAACTATTTTTATTATTCTGTTTTTGCCGGCCATATTATTGGCTCAAAATGTCAGGATATATTTCGGCTATACCGGTTATGACCTCGCAGACCAGAAAACTCAGTTTCAGGAGATTGTAACTGATTTTTCGTCTCTGTTGTATACAGAAATACCGGTCCAGGAAAACCTTCCTTCTAATTTTATGTTTTCAGCAGCGATAGGACTTCTGTCAAACGCAAGCTATGAGGCGGGACTTTACTTTAGCACGGCAAAAACGAATGCTTATGCATTATACGGCGACATTTTAGGAAATGTGGATTTCAAATCCACTTACAATATGAACTCATACGGGGGTTACATACAGAGCCCCTTAATTTCCTCTAACAATATGATATTATCTGTCGGTTCAGATTTAACGGTCAGCAAATATAATTTTGAAGTTAAGGGATTAATTACATATCCGCAGTTCCCGCAGCATAATGTCTCAAGTTCTGCTTCTTATGGGGGATACTTATTATGTTCTGAGCCTTATGTGACAATGGATCTGGAACTTTATGCCGGTCTTAAATTAAGTCCGCGCCTGGGCTACAGGATCGGTGTGCAGATTAGTGAAAGCGATCCCATGTTCAAAGATTACAAAGTAATTCCAACTGGATTTTTAGCTATGTTAGGACTGGATTACCGATGGTAAATAATACTAATACCGGAGATTTCGGCAAAGCAGAAGGCACACAACAATAACATTACGAAAATTATTCCATGCAGCCAAGAATAGAAACTATACCCGAAAAGAAACTTGTTGGAAAACATCTTAAAATGTCTTTAGCTCAAAACAGAACAGTTGAACTGTGGAAGAGCTTTATGACTGAAAAGAAGAAAATCCAAAACATTATCTCAGGCGATTTAATCAGCATGCAGATATATGACAAGTCGCTCGATTTCAAAGACTTTAATCCTGATGTTGAATTTGAGAAATGGGCTGCCGCGGAAGTCGAAGACTTTAATTCCGTCCCGGATAATATGGCCACACACATTCTTCAGGGCGGCATGTATGCGGTTTTCTTATATAAGGGACACCCGGCCTTATTTCAAAATACCTTTCAATACATATTTTACACGTGGCTGCCCGGCTCCGAATACGAGCTGGACAACAGAGAGCACTTTGAAATCCTCGGGGACAAATATAAAAACAACGATCCTGATTCTGAAGAAGAGGTGTGGATACCAATCAAACCCAGAAACAGATGAGAGATCCTGAGAGGTTCAGTCTGATTGAAATTTTCCATAAAATCTTCCGCATTTAG